>JBBRRM010000195.1:0-6237 GCA_038275915.1 Nitrospirales bacterium | reverse complement strand
GCCGCCGAAGCATTGGGGAAATTGGCCTCTCCTGCCGGACTCACCGCCCTTGAACTGGGTCAGAAAAAAGGTGGCGCATCAGTACGGCAAGCCTGCACCACGGCGCTCGCCCAAGCCCAGCGACAACAGCTCAAGCAGGCTGCATCATTGTAAGGAGTGTCTGACGTGAGTGAATTCAAGATCAAAGAAGCCCCGAGCACGGAGGAACAAGCCAGGCCGATCCTGACTCACGAAAAATCTCTGTCGCAAAAAATCGCCCGGGGATCGGAGGCCGGCGACATCCTTGATCAGCAGATGGTCATGTTGGGAATTCAACTAGTCACACAGTTGAACGTCTTGATTAAGACCTCCCGCATCTACGATCGCACCAATGCGGCACTCGATAAACCCGTCGATGCAATGCTGACCTTGATCAAAACCATGGCACACGACCAACCGGTCACTCTTCGCCTGCAGAACGATTTCTTGTTTCTCGGGGACAGTCATTTGAAAGTGAATGCGCAGCAGATGGCCGTGGCCACCAGCGTCATCGATGCCTTGAACGCCTGGAGAATCGGCGGGGTCTCATTCTCGTCGACTGTGGAATCGAAGGATCTGCGTGGATTCGCCGCTCTCTTTGTCAGCCTTGATCCTGAAAACAAAACCATAGAAGATTTCCGGAACGAAGTCACGGCGCGGGGGATCCACGGCATTGAGCTGGAAGACGAACGGCAGCTGCAAGTCCGGGAAGGATCCGGAACGTCGGGGAACAAGGTACCGGATGACACGGAAGCCACCGATCCAAAAGAGAAACGGAAGATGACCGCCAAGAACGGCTATGCCAAAGTGGCAGGATCAGTCAGCACCATGACGCAATCAGCCCGCGAGGGAGGGACGGTCACCTTTAAGCAGGCGAAGCGGGCGATTCAAAACATCGTCGATCTCATGATGGACGATGAAGCCACAGTTCTGGGACTCACGACCCTTCGCTGCCACGATCAGTATACTCATAATCATTCGGTCAATGTGTCCTTACTGTCCATTGCATTGGCGAATCGCGCCGGCTATCCCAAAGTGGAGCTGGCCGATTTGGGCCTTGCCGCGTTGTTCCACGACATGGGTAAATCCACGATTCCCATGGAGGTCCTGAACAAACCCGGCGAGTTTACCGATGCCGACTGGGTGGCGATGCGCAATCATCCCACGGAGGGAGTCTTGAGCCTTTCAAAGCTGAGAGGCATCACCAACCTACCGGGCCGCATGGCTGCGGCCTCCTTCGAACACCATATGAACCTGGACTTCTCCGGGTATCCAAAGCTGAGTGTGCCATGGACACTCTCATTGACCGGCCGCATCCTCACCATCGCAGATTGTTACGACGCGATGACTTCCTCCCGGGTTTATCGTCGGGAACCCATGTCTCCGTCGAAAGTGTTGAATATGATGTTGTCAAAGTCGGGCACGGCCTTCGACTCGGTACTGCTCAAGCTTTTCGTCAACTGTGTCGGCATCATTCCTATCGGCAGCCTGGTGATGCTTGAAACGGGCGCACTGGCGGTCGTGCTCAAGCCGGCCGCAGATAAGGCCAACGCCGAACGGCCGTTCGTCAAAATCATCACCGATCCACAGGGAAGCGCGATCGATCATGGACCCGAGACAGACCTCACCGAAAAAAATGAGACGGGGGAGTTCCGCCACAACATCATCCGTTTGATCGACAACACTGAATACAAGTTCGACACCAGCCGATATTTTGTATAGCAGGATGCTGAAAAATTCCCCCAGCAGCGTTCTCGCATCGTTTAGCCCCTCAAGGGGGACCCGGCCGCCTCACCCCGACTCGGCGGCGCGCACAGACGTGGTGCTCCTTATTCGTCGCACCGTGCGCCCCAGAGGGTACGCCTCGGCCCTTCACTCGCTGCGGCCTTGCTCAACGAAATTTTTGAGCATCCTGCTAGCCTCCGCGAATCCCGATCCCTTGACAGAGCCAGCCCCCCCAGTTATTCTTCCACGGTTACTCTGGTTGCATTTGTTCACCAATCAAGGAGCGCGTGTTATGCATACAATGGGAACCCTCGTGGGGAGGATGACTCTCTCCTTGGTCGCCACGGGCATTTTACTGTTCGCATCTCTTCCCACTGCGCAGGCTGCCGAGGCGTTTAAGATGGGCGTCGTCGATCCGCAGTCAGTCTTAGAGAAGTCGAAAGCGGGAAAAAAAGCCTTGGACGGACTCAAAGAATATGTGTCCACCAGACAGAAGCTGTTGTCTCGTGATGAAGAGGAGTTGCGCAACACCGAGAAGACACTCAAGGAGCAACTCGCGAAGTTGAGCGACACCGAAAAGAAAGAAAAGGAAACACAGTTTCGGGCAAAGATTCAGGACTACCAGAAGCGCGCGCAGGAATTTAATCAGGAACTACAGGGAAAGCAGAAAGAACTCGTCGACGACTATATGAAGAAAATTGCCGCGGCCACGCAGACCGTGGCGGAAAAAGGCGGATTTGCTATCGTGGTGGATAAGGGCAGCGAGCAAACGGTCAAGATTGTGATCTACAACAAAGACACCATCGACCTCACCGACCAGGTGATCAAAGAATTCGATCGAGCCAACAGCAAGTAGTTCTTCCGAGCCCGCACATGATTTCGTCCTATAACGTGGATGGGACCTCAGCCACTCTGGGGTCCCGTCAGTGCTCCATCGGATAGCCCGCATCCCGCCAGGCCTTGATCCCTCCATCCATCGACATCACATTCGTATAGCCCATCTGCTGCAGCGCATCCGCTGCGAGCGCGGACCGGTAGCCGCCTCCGCAATACAGGAGAATCGCCTCTTCTTTATTGGGAATATGCGTTTCCACATCGCGCTCGATAATTCCTTTTCCCAGATGCCGGGCGCCTTTTGCGTGGTCTTTCGCAAATTCGTGATCCTCGCGCACATCGAGAAAATGCACAACCTCCCCCCGATCGAGTTGTGCCTTGGCCTGCGCCACCGTACATTCTTTGACCCGTCGTCGTGCCGCATCCACCAACTTAAGAAAACCCGGATTGTGCTTCATCACCTCAGCCCTCTCTGTCCTGCTTCAAAACAATGCCATTTGCTCGATACCAGGCCTGCGAAAGGTAGCGGGAATTGCCGCGTCACGCAACCCTGACAATCCTGCCTTGCGCCTGGACACCTCAAACAACTGTTCAATCATCTCCCAATAGGGACCGACGCCATGATGACGTTCAAAGAAGCTCCCCTTGCTGATCGCTCCGCCCCGTACGTCCCGAATCCGATTGGTGATTTTTGTGATTCGATCTGGAAAAGCGGCCGCCATTCGCTCCATGAACACCGGCTCGACAGATTTAGAAAGACGCAGCAGCGTCGCGATCGCCTCCGCCGCCCCGGCTTGTTTCGCTCGGGCCAACAGATCCGGAACGTCCTCATCGTTGAGACCGGGAATGATTGGAGAGAGCGAGATTCCGGTGGAAATTCCGGCCTTCGACAAGGTCGCCATCGCCTCGAAACGTTTTCGGCTGGTGGGTGCGTGAGGTTCGACCTTTCGTGCCACCTCATCGTCTGAAAACGGTATGCTGAAATATACATGCACCGAGGCGTCCTGATGCAGCCGACGCAACACATCCAGATCACGAAGCACCAACACGCCTTTCGTGATGATTCCAACAGGATTCCGATATTCGGCACAGACCTCCAGACAGGCTCGCGTAAGCTCCAACGAAGCTTCTAGCGGCTGATAACAATCTGTGTTCCCTGAGAACAGAATCAGTTCGCCCTTCCATGAAGGCTTCTCGAACGTCCGGCGAAGCAATGCCGCGGCCTCCCGCTTCACGATGATCTTGGATTCGAAGTCACTTCCCGCGCCAAATCCCCAGTACTCATGCGTTGATCTTGCATAGCAATAGGTGCAGGCATGGAAGCAGCCTCGATAGGGGTTGAGGCTCCATCGAAAGGGCAAATCTGGACTATCGTTCCGACTGAGAATGTCGCGGGTGGCATCTTCAAACATTTGCAACTGCGCATGAGGAGCGGGCTCCAATAGATCTCGGTGCTGCGATTCAAACGGATTGGGTGGATTCATCACCGTGCGCATAGAGATATGGTCTTCGATTTTTTTCCTCCTGTCAACGGGACAAACTACGCCCCACGAGATGGAAGTTCCCGGCCCGCTTGATTGACTAACCCCTACCCCGATGTTAGATTCCAGCCGCTTTCTGGAACACGCCGCATGTACGATCTCCGCACCCTCCGGGACAATTTTGATGCCATCAGGGAGCAGCTTGGTCCCCGCGGCGCCGATGTCCCCTGGGATAAACTCCGCACGCTGATCGAACGGCGCCGGGCCTTGACCGGCCAGGTCGAGCAGCTTCGTCACGAACTGAAAAAGGGATCGGATGAAGTTGCGAAACTGAAGCGAGAGAAACAACCGGCGGATGCCGCCGTGGCTGCCATGAAGACTGTCGGCGAGCGGATCAAAAAGATTGAAGACGAACTACGGGGCGTCGAGGAAATCCTGACCGATTTGAATCTCCGTATCCCGAATCTTCCACATGTCTCGGTGCCGGCGGGAAAAGACGCCAGCGGCAATATAGAGACCCGGCGATGGGGATCCCCACCCACATTGACTGCACCAGCCAAGAGTCATTGGGATCTCGGTGAAGCACTCGGAATTCTGGATTTCGACCGGGCGGCGAAAATCGCCGGCGCACGATTTGCAGTCTTGACTGGAGCCGGTGCACGACTCGAACGAGCCCTCATCAATTATATGCTCGACCTTCACACAACCCAACATGGCTATCGGGAAATCCTCCCGCCACTCCTCGTCAATCGGTCGAGCATGACCGCAACCGGCCAGTTACCCAAGTTCGAAGAGGATCTCTTTCGCTTGCGAGACGAGGACTATTTTTTGATCCCGACGGCAGAAGTGCCGGTGACCAATCTACACCGGGATGAGACCCTCATCGAGAATGTCCTGCCCGTCAAATATGCCGCCTATACCCCCTGTTTTCGCCGCGAGGCAGGATCCTATGGCAAAGACACCAGGGGCCTCATTCGCCTCCATCAGTTTAACAAGGTGGAATTGGTCGCCTTTGCAAAACCGGAACAGTCGTATGAGGAACTGGAACGGTTGACCCGTCATGCCGAAGCGATCTTGCAGGGATTAGGACTTCATTACCGCGTCGTCACCCTCTGCACCGGAGACATGGGATTCTCCGCGGCGAAAACCTACGACATCGAAGTCTGGCTTCCTTCCCAAAACCAGTATCGGGAGATCTCCTCCTGCAGCAACTTTGAAGGATTTCAGGCCAGGCGGGCCAACATTCGATATAAGGGCACCGTCGGGAAAAAAGATGCAAAAACAGAGTTTGTCCATACCCTCAATGGATCCGGCCTCGCCGTAGGCCGTACTCTCGTTGCCATTCTCGAAAATTACCAGCAACCGGATGGAAGCGTCACGATACCGGAGGTGTTACGTCAGCATATGGGTGGGCTTGAGCGAATTCAAAAAGAGTAGGATACTACCTGCAGTATTCGATCATTAGGGTCCTGAGATGGTGCTCGGTTTCGGCATGGTGGGAAGATAGAAAGACGAAAGCTGAAGGCTATATTCCAGTACGTTTGAAGGATGGGGTTTCTAGGTTGAACGAATTCTGTAGTTGGAGGGGTGACGGAGCGGCCGAACGTGCCAGTCTTGAAAACTCTTGTACCCCTCGGTGAAAATCTCTCACAAATACGCTGCGATGTCGCTCTGGGACTGGCAAAGCGACGATTCGAGAGCTATGATTCTTTCCTCAGTATTCCCCAGATTGCCCGATAGTTCCCCGTGCATTTCACAACAGCGTTCACAACAAAGGTGCGTGCGTCTGGGGCTGAGTCTTTGTCTCCTCATGGTCAGCGGTTGCACCGAGTACACGATTCCGTCATGCGAAGGGACGCCGTACAAGCTGCCTTGTGTCGGCCCATGTCCCCTCACGACTAAGCCAACCGGGAAAAAGTCTACTCCCACGACGGCCCCGCTGGCCGTCGTGATTCAGGATGAGCAGGGGGCGGTACACTGTGAAACGATTAAACCGTAGAGCGGAATGAGGATGAAACTCGACACGGCGGACCAGTAACATCATTCGCGGGCTAGTCGGTGCCTTGATCAGCATCGATGAACAGCGTCTTCCCTGGACGCCGCCCGCGATCCTCACAGGGACGCTCCAAAGGGAGGAGCCATGCGGGACCGTGTTTCTAATCTAATTCTTGAAGGCTGT
>JBBRRM010000194.1:0-6269 GCA_038275915.1 Nitrospirales bacterium | reverse complement strand
GTTCTCAAACTTCAAAACCGGCGCGATCACGTTTCAATTAGCCGTCGCCATGGATGTGATTGTGAATTATCCAAGCGCATTCCGGAAATGCACCACGGTCACTTAAGAAGGAAGTATTCGATGGGATTCGAGACAGAGACGCAGCCACCGGCGCCGGAAAATCCGAAGTGGATGTCGGAGATGATCAAGGTGAAGGCGGTCGGGCGTGCATTTTCATACAGAGGGCAGCGGGTCGAGGTTGGAGCGGTCGTGCTCATCGATAAATTTTCCGCTGTTGGGTTGGTCAAAATGGAGCGGGCCATATATCTCGATAAGGAGGAGTCCTAATGATGAAGCGCGACGTGACACACTTCCTTTGTCCCAGTTGCCGCAGCAAGCTCGGCACCCTGCGAACCGGTCACGCCCTTATGTGTCCCCATCAAGGATGCAGGTTCGAGCTGAAAGCCAATGGCGCGCGCATCCTTCGCTTTTCCCCGTACCGAGGCCCAGTGGAGACGTTAACCCTGAGCGTGCCACTCCGAACGTAAAAGCGGGGGCAGGTTCCGGCGTCGCGAGGGCCCCCCACCCGCCATCTGGGTTCTCCACCTCGCCGCCGGTGTGAACGCTGGCTGGCATCGCACGGTGTCAGCCAGTGCCGCCACTCCGTCGATCGTGATGAGGACCCGCACCATGAGTTCGCTGACCGTGAGAATGAAAAGGACGACCACGATAGCCGGCGTCACCGTGACACCGGGCGACCGCGTCACGGTGCCACTCAAGCTGGCCAAGCACCTCCTCAGCACCCGCCGAGCCGAGCATTGCCTGAGCGACTGGAAGAGCAAGCCATATTGCGCGCTCCCGGTGCAGGTCTATGACTTCACGCAGCCATGAGCCTGCTGCGGCATCTCACCGCCTGCCTCTATCGGGTGTCCGCCTGGCTCACGCGCACGTTCTCCTAAGGCTGGGCGAATGATGGGTGAGTCACATTTTCAGCATCCTGAAAACTATCGGGCGGCGGGAGAAAAGATGCTCGAAGCGAAGGCGCAGATCACGCACGGGGAGTTTCAGAACTGGGTAAAACGGAACTTCAAAGTTAGTCTAGTACAGGCACAACTCTATATGAAATTAGCGAGAGAAACTGAAGGGCAAAAACTAAGTGCACTTAGTTTTTCATCTCTGGGTCAATTTCAGAGGGAAACAGGAGTGCCCAACTACAACAAGCCGCATACGGTCCGTCCACCAGCCTGGCATGACGCGGTGAAGCGGATCGCGGGGCAGGTGGATGTGGAGCTCTTGAATCGGCGGGACGACGAACTCAAGCGGCTGTTGGCGGACACCCCTGAGACGCTCGAAGCCTTCGAATCGGCATGTATCGGGAAACACGGAACCAACCAATACAGCAAGAAAGAGGAGAGTAGTAATCCTACTATCCTTCAGGTTGATCGCGGTAAAGCCTACACGCTGCGGCGGCTCAAGCGGCAGCATCCCGCCCTATTCACGCAAGTGACAACGGGCGCACTCACGGCGCATCAGGCCCTCCCAACCCCCATCCCCTCATGAGATCGCCCGTCGTGGGGCAACTGAGAAAGTGGATCGTGGTGCTGTTTGGACCATAGAGGCGAGTCTCGGCAAATTACGCCCATGGGAGTAATTTCACCTCTCTCCGGCTGTGCTGTGGCGAGATGCAAGCAGGGTGACGACGTCGGCATGGAGAATCCGCCGATGCCCGCCGAGCGTCCGGACGGAGGGCAGCGTCCCTTGATCACACCAACGCCGGATCGTATTGCGGTGCACCTTCAGCAATGTGGCCGCGTCACTCACTTTGTATATTTGCTTCTCTGGCCGGTCCATCGGCGGGAGGATACAAGAACGGACCGCCGATCTTCTACACTGGCTCTACACGGTGTGGTTGTGGGTCACGAAGAATTCGTAAGTCATTGATAAGTGGTGCGCCCGGAGGGACTTGAACCCACAACCCCCAGATCCGTAGTCTGGTGCTCTATCCATTGAGCTACGGGCGCGTTGGAGAAGCACAGTTTCACCGGGCCCCACTGGTGGCGCTCTGACGAGCCAGGCAGAAATTGGGAAGGGCGATCGGATACTGCTGTCAGGGAGCGGTTATACAGGTCTCTGGCCTGGCGGGTCAAGGGAGCGTACCAATTTAGGGCAGGGACTGCATAGGTCTTCGACACAGGGGGTTGATGATCGCCTATGCAAAGGCCCAGTGGGGAAATGGTCGGGCATGCTGAAACGAGATTGAGGGCATAGACTCGGTCCGAGGAGTTGAGTGCCGAATATCGTCGTGAAGGTAACGGTGCTGCCAGGAATAGAAAAGTCGAAGAGCCAGGATGGGTGAGAGTCGAAGGGTGATCTGTCATATCAACTTGAACGAGGAAAGGAAAAACGATGTTCAGAATTATCTCTCTCAGGTAGGATGACGACAGATGCTGTCCTTCGAACGTCCTAACGCTAATCGAGAAGCGATGTCGGCCCAGCAGATTACCCAACTTAAGACTCAGGCACACGATGCACCGAGAGTCCTCCCGGACGGGGTGTTACTCGTCGTGCGATGGTCGGTCGGCATGGTACTCGCCGTTCTCCTCGGGTCGTGGTTGGTGTGGTGGACGATGCATCTCCAGCGACAATTTGCGGAGGACGAGATTCGAGCGGCATGTCAGCGGATGATGCCGGAAACCGTGCAACGTTGTATGGATACGGTAGTGATTCAGAGGGGGGGCTCGAGACGATGACTGTCCGACATAACGACCGGGTTTGGTTCGCAAAGGTTGTGCTGACTGTCCTTGTGCTGATCATTCCGGATTTCAGCATAGCGCAGACTGTCCCGCCAGAACCCCGAGCTCCCGAAGTCCCGGCGAATTCTACCGTGCAATTCACCGGCGGTATTTCAGGATGGTTGTTGAGCCAAGGACAAACTAAGTGGAGCCATGATTTCTCGCGTTTGACCTATAAGGACGACTCCACGAACATCGTGGAATTGTCCGGTAAGGCCGCCTTTTCAAAACGGTGGTTTGCCCGAGGTGATTTTGGATATGGCATGATGGGAAACGGCACCTTGGTCGACGATGATTTCAGTAGCGCCAATGGACCGCTCGAATCGCGGACGACCAGTAACATCACGGGAAATAATTTGTGGTATGTGAATGGCGACGTCGGAGCCACCCTCATTCATTTCCCGAATGAACGCGGAACTCTGGGATTCTTCACGGGCATTCAATACTGGCGTCAACAGCACGAAGCCTCCGGTGTCGTTCAAACGGTCTGTAATCCTGTCACTCCTCTTTGCAATCCGGCGAATACCGGACGGGACCTGGCTCCCGGACAAACGGCCATTACCAACACGACGACATGGGTGTCTTGGCGGCTGGGCGTCGAGGGGGATTATCGTGTGACCAGAAAATTCAGTCTCGAGGGAAAGTTCGCATTCAAGCCTGTCGCATCGCTGAGTAATGACGATATCCATCACTTGCGGCAGCAGCCAGGGGCTACGGTGCCGGCGCTCCAACAAGACCCCAGCTTTCGCATGACGGGAACGGGGATAGGGGCCGATGCGGATATGGGCGTGAACTATATGGTGACCTCTCAGTTTTCTATCAATCTCGGATATCGGTTTTGGTGGAATCACGTTGCAAACGGAAAAGTAACAGTGTACCCCGTGGGGGCTGCGGCGAGTTCGATCAACCTCAATGAATTCCAAACATACCGCCATGGCGTGACGCTAGGCGTGCGATACATATTCTGAGAGAGTGCGTAGACGTACAAACTCAGCGGCGACGGCCGGAGGGCAGCGTTTCGTCTTCGTATTGGGCAAAGAGCCGTTTGGCTTCGGGGTGGAGGTAGCCGGGATGGCCGTGAGGAATGCCAACGGTGCGGAAGAGCGGTGTCAACTTACCGCTCGGGTGTAAGTAGCCGGCGCGCAGCGGGACCGTGCGGGTACTGTGGCGGATCAAGTGGCAGGGCACCGGTCTGATCGAGGTGAGCCAATCGGCAATATCGTGAGGGTTGCCGATCGAGGCAGAGAGCAACAGCAGTCGAGCTTGACTCGGACAGAAAATGATTGTTTCTTCCCAGACGACACCACGCTCCGGATCCGCAATATATTGTGACTCGTCCAAAATGACCAGCCCTAACGTATCCAGCCGTACGTCAATCTCGCCGCCCCCTGCGTCGTAGAGCAGATTCCGCAAGATTTCCGTCGTCATAATCAGAAGAGGCGCTTGGCCGTTGTCGCGCCGATCACCCGTCAGAATGCCGACCTGTTCCGGACCGAAGATTTTTGAAAACTCCGTATACTTGGTATTCGACAGAGCCTTAAGAGGGGAGGTATAGATGACGGTCCGATTTTCCGCAATCGCACGACGGGCCGCTTCGACTGCGACATAGGTCTTTCCACTTCCCGTCGGGACGCTCACAACCACATCGCTCTCTCTCAGCTTGGCGATGGCGTCTTCCTGCCAGGCATCCGGAACAAAAGTCTGAGACGGCGGTACCCCCAGTCCCTCCAGCCAGCTGGAAAGGGTAATGGCCGGCTCATGGGAATCCTGCTCAACCGGCTTGTGCATCGTACGATGCTGCGGTGCCGAAGGCCTCGTCTTGCGTGCGGCAGGGGCTTGTGGCGGAAGGGGAACGGCCCGAGCCTGATGCTCTTCTATCAACGTTTGGAGGTCGGACTCAAAACCTGGGCGGTTTTCGGCGGAATGCCGTAGCAAGACCTCGATCAAGCGACGTTTACCGGCGCGGAAATGTCGTTGTACCCGCCCTCGCGCGAGACGGTGTAGAAGTGCAATGGGTTGTTGAGCCAAGAGTTGTTCGAGTTCTTCGGTGGTCATCGTTGTTTCGTCGAGCGTGAAGCGTGAGGCGTGAAGCGTCCGAATCCACAAATCAGATGCGTGTCTCGAGTGACGCCCCACGGCTTCATGGCAATTCCTCCAGCACGCCACGGCGCAAGGCGGCGATCGCACGTGAGGCGCTGTCGGCCAATCCAGGATGCGTGGCCTTGAGCGTGTGTAACTGGGACAAGAATTCCAATGTTCTGGCCAAGAGGCGATAGATATCTCCTTCAGCCATCGTCGTGCTTTTACACAGGCCAATCCAGGTGAGCGTGGGATCGCCAATCCACCGTTCCGTGACTGCGGCAATATCGGCCCGTAAGAGCGGAGGATCTTCATGCGGCGAGAGGGACGCTGCGAGTTTACGGACCTGACCCAGCAATGACGCTAATCCGGGACTGACACGTGGGAATGCGCCGGGCCGATCGTCGTCGTGCGCGATGCTCGACATGACGGCGGCCAGCATGGCGGGATCGGCTCCGTTGAACGCATCGGCTCGCAGCAATTCGGTGATGAGCAGCGAGTGATCGATGCGGATGAGTCTGGCCCACTCGCCGTCTTCGGTGAGACGGGCCGTGGGTGTGAGATATCCGAACTGTTGCAGGACGTCGATCTTCTCCTGGAAACGGTGCCAGAGACTCGTCCTCAGTGCCTGGATCGATTTGATGTGGCGATGTTGTTCCTGTCGCAGCTTGGAGGCGAGGGCATAATCCCTCTGACAGGCCGAGCGCGAAGGACAGGTCGGACAGGCAAAGTCGCCCAGAGTTTGCACGATGGCATCCGGAATCGGTTCGTTGTCCTTCGGAATTAAGATAGGAAGCTCCGGCAGCCTCGTGGGCAATTCTTCCAGGTGATGGAGCAACTCCTCGACACTTTCCGGCGTGCACCAGGGATAGACCGGTGCGTCTACGCAGTCGAGGATGCGGTCCGATACTTCGGTCACCGTGGAGGCAGGAGATTCGGTGATGCCTCCACCCAGACGCAGCGCCGTGATCATGGGACTCTTCTGTCCTTTACTGCGATATTGTCGCAGGACCACACCGCGCCCACGAGCGAAGCCGACCACGCGTCCGGGAGTGAGGAAGTGAAAGCGTGCGGCCACCTCGGGTGGCTCGTGTCTTCTGATGGGGGCCCGGTGCGATTTCTGCCGGCGAACCTGATCGAAGGTCTGCCATTCTGTGATCCAGTCGGTGCAGACGCGCGGCCCGAAGGGCTCCATCTGATCGCGTAGATCGTCCAGCTTGCGTTCCAAGACCTCGGCGCGCTGGTTGAGCTGAAATTGCGCAAAGCTTTTTGCCAGGATCGGTTGGATTTGATCCAAAGGATGGGCTTTCAAAAGGTTCAGGACCATCGGGTAGCTGATGAGGAATTGGCTGTTGATCGCTTCCGGATGGCCGGTGAAGCCTTTAGTCAGCACGTTCAGATCGATGTAGGGCGAGGGGG
>JBBRRM010000193.1:0-6277 GCA_038275915.1 Nitrospirales bacterium | reverse complement strand
CGCCTAACCGTACGTTACTAACGTCTCTCCTTTTGCGAAATTTTCTTCGCCTCTCAAGAAGATCGCTAGCGTAGAGTAAGGATAGTGTCCCTCGTCAATATTGACTCCTAGAATGACGCATCTTTGCACATGAGCGTTTTTAAACATCTGGCCAGCAATGTTCTTCATGCGTTTGTGGCGGTGTTTGTTATCTCGATCTCGAAAGGCAAATAACCCTAGTGCGTCAGATCTGCGCATGTTGGGAATGATAGTTATTGAGCAGAGGTGGTTGTTATTTCGCCAATTCTTGAAAACATGTTTCTTGATCTTCTTGAACGCTTTTTCTGCTCGCTGCTGTTCCGGGAAGGAGAAGCTGAGAGGAATATTGGCAACTTCAGACCATGTGGGGAACTGCACTTTCTCCAGCTTATTGCAGATATCCGCCCACCACTGTGAAAGTTTGAGCCGGGGTTTTGTTTTCTGGATATCAATGTCCAATGCGCTGAAGTACTGATCAATTATCCGAGACATCCCCGTAAGCTGAAGTCTGGCACCATCGAACTCAGCATTTCCAATATTGAAACCACTGGCCAAGTAGAAGCCGAGGAGATCCATCTCGTCGCCGAGATGGATCATGTTGGCCTCTAGCTCCGTTCTCCGCTTGAGGTAGTGAATCTTTTGGGCAGTTGACTCCAGTACGTCAAAAACGATTTCCAGGTCGGCTAAAAGTATGGAGGTAGACAGGGGATAATCTTCAGCTACCCACCCTGCCTGTTTCACAAGATGTAGGTTTGATTGGAGGACGGCAAAATCCTCAAGAGTTACAGATAGTCTCAAGATGGTAGTAACTTGTGTTAGCGGAATTGGAAAATTTGGCAGGAGAGTATCGCTCAGGTCTGGCGTTTTTATAACTTCGGCGATTTGTGTCGCAAGCCTATAGGACTGATCTGATGGAGCGAGTAGCAGTTCTTCGACGTGTCGCTTGGCTCTTTCAGGTGCTCCACGCAAAGCAGGCCAAGAAATGAGCCCTGACTTTACCTCGACTAACAGGAGGTGGGAATCCACTCTGACCAGAAGATCGTTTTCATATTCCTTCCGATCGTTCAGCCATTTGTAGTTTTGAACGAGAGTGCACCCTGGGAATGCCCGACCAAACAATTCCGCAATTTCGGACTCCAAGAACTCTGCCTTTCTGGCATGGTAGGAGCTTCTCGCAAGCTCATCACCATCAAGGATCTTTTCAAGGATTTGAAAGATGAAACTAAAGAAGACCTGAGGCATGGCGCAAAAGTAACTGGTATCGCTAAGTTTAATAATGGGCTTACGCCACACAGGATTATCTAGGAAAAAGAAGTCTGCTTTCAGGTTGGCGAGATCGCCAAAGGAAAGACTTAACTTGTCAAGGGCGCGGGAGAGAGAATCTGTCGGCAGATTCAAGTGTTGCGAAAGTTCGTGAGGTGAAAAAGTAAGGTCATCTGCCAGCGTTAGTTCGGAATGAGAGAGTATCAAGAATTTGATCTGCTCCGATGAGAGATTCTTGCTTTTGATAAATTGAATAAGTTCTGCCCCGGTATCTTTGAATTTCGGATTGAGCGCGTAATATTTCTGGATTATTTTCTCCGATGTCTTCTCGGAGAAAATCTCGCGGAACTCGTGCATCCGCGCAGTCATCAAGCTCTCCAGCCTCTCCATTAAGAATTCGAACAGATTGACTAGATCTTTGGCCGTTATCCCTGGGTGCTTTTGAAATAGCGGCCCAGTGGTGTCACAGAGTCTTCTCGCCAGCCTCACCACTTTCTTAAAATACCCCCAGTTTCTTACACCTTGAGTGTGTAATCGAAGGTGCTCCTGCAGTAGCCCAACCGATTTTTGCTCCGCGTTTCTCTCCTGTTCCAGTACAGCCATCCGTTGAAGGCGAAATGAGTCGCCTAGGTCGGGGAGGGTGTCGAATAATTTTTGGATGGTTTCGGAAGGTGGTGGTGTTGGGCTGAGTTCATCTATCCGAATTTGAAGTGATATCGCCTGAAGGCGCTCGATATGTGACTGATTGAACTTTCTGTTTTTATGCAGCGGCCTCATTCGCCCAGTATCAGTCACACTCATGGTTAGTCTGTATGCCGAAAGAGTTGCGATGGCTTGAAGTGGATTCACGGATCGAATGAGATTGATGATGGCTGCCAGTTGCAGAGGGAACTCTTCTTGGGACGATTTTCCCGCCTCAATCAGGCCTTTGATAAGGATGTCATGGGGCACTTGAGAGAATGGGTGCTCAAACACTACAAAATCTCGCTGTTTGGCTTTATGTCTTTTTTTCGGTGGCATGAAAAAAGAGGGGAAGGGCTAGCCTTTGCGGGAGCATATTCACCACAGGCTGCTCAAAAAGGCCATCCAGCAAGGCCGCAGGGAGTGAGGCGACTGAGGCGTACCCGAGAGGGTACGTCGCAAGGAGACACACGACTGAGAACGATGCTGGGGGCCTTTTTCAGCTGCCGTTACGGTTCAACGGTGACGTCCACGTACGCCGGTACACTATCCGCCCCCTTCTTGTCCGTGACTCGCAGCTTGAAGCGGTAGGTTCGTTTCTCTGACACGGTCGGCGCGAGGAAGGATGCTTCGGCGTTGTTCACGTCCAGCAGCGCGATCTTGCTGCCGCGCACCTGACTCCACGCATAGTAGAGTGCTTCGCCTTCGGGATCCTGACTCTTTAATCCACTCAGCCTTACCTTCGTTCCGGCTTTGACCGATTGATTTGGGCCGGCATCCGCGACTGGAGGCTCGTTCGGTTCCTCGTTCACTTCGACTGTGACATCCAGCGCAGCCTGCTTGCCGCGGTTCGTGACCATGATCGTGGTCTTTCCGTTGCCGACAATCTGCAGGAGACCGCTGGTCAGCGCTTGAATGACCTTGGGGTTCGAAGACTGGTAACTTGTGCCGCTGCCCGGGGTGCTGATCCGGCGGGTCACACCATCGGTAAACTCACCCACCACGGGTAACTCGAAGATCTTACCCATCGAATCAACGTGCCCGAATGCCGAGGATTGTCCCGCCCGGCCTAGATGCAAGGGTTTGTCCGTTTCGAAATCGATCGTAGCGAGAGAGTCCGCCGGCTCTACGTTCACGAGGATCTCATCGAAGACGGACCTCGTCCCCAAGCGTCCCCGTGAAATTTCGGCGACTGCCAGCAACCGCATCGGTCCGATACCGTCCTTCGGCACCCGCAGTGCACCTCCAAAAGGCGGATCCTGGTCAGCGAGTCCGACGAGGGCAACTGGCGCGATGATCGATCCCATAGCCGTCGCATCCTCCTGTTCCACCAGGGTCTCGTCCTGTTCGCTATACCAATAGTAGCGGACCTTGACGATGCCGGAGTCTTTGCCAAGGTCCACGCGGGCGGTGGCGGTTTTGCCTGATGTCAGCTTTGCTCCCTCCGCCGGTTCGATGATCTTAAATCCATGGGCCTTAGAGAGGGTCATGCCGAGCGACCAGGTCAGTGTGATGAGAAGCACGCTGCATAGCCACGCTCCACGTTTCATGTTCGACGTGTCATGTCTCATAGTCACCTCGTCAGATGAAAGGGAACGTCGGTCAAGATCACGCGATCTTTGAACAGGAGTGACGCCTTCAAGAGGAGAGCCCGCTGATTGTGCAGGATGTTCTGCCACCAGCGAGCGGGGAGAATTTCAGGAATCACGACAGTGACCCAGGTGTCCGGTTCCTTTTCCAGGATCTCCTCGATGTAGTCGAGGAGAGAACTCAGGATGGATCGGTAGGGCGAGGGTAGGACGACGAGGTTGACGCCGCATCCCCACTGAGCCCATTGCATTTCGAGTCGGGCCGTGTTTTCCGGGTCTACGTCGACTAACACCGCCCGGACTTCTCCGGGCCGGCTTCGGGCATAGTCGACCGCGCGGATGACGGCACGGTTCACCCCACTGATCGGAATGATGACGATATTGCGCCGGGGCATCGGAGGGCGGCTTCCTCGTCGGTCGAGCGCGATCTGGTCTGAGACGGCCTTGTAATGCGCGTGAATCCCCCTGAACATCGTGATCAGGATGGGGATCAGTACGATGACGATCCAGGCCCCGTGCATGAACTTGGTGCTGGCGATGATGGCGGTGGCAATGGCGGTGGCGACTGCGCCAATGCCATTAATGATAATTTTCTTTCGCCAATGAGGTCCCCGTTTGCTGAGCCACCGGCGGACCATTCCGGCCTGCGAGAGGGTGAACGAAAGGAACACGCCGACGGCATAGAGGGGAATCAGCTCGTGGGTGTCACCGCCGAAAATGACAATAAGGAGGCCGGAGAAGATTCCGAGAATGAGAATGCCATTGGAGAATACCAGGCGGTCGCCCATGAGTTCCATCTGGTGGGGCATATAACCGTCGCGGGCCAACAACGATGCGAGGCGAGGAAATCCGGCGAAGGCGCTGTTCGCCGCCAGGACCAAGATCAGCATCGTGGAACCTTGTATCAAATAGTAGAGGACTCCTTCGCCGAAGATCGCGCGTGCAACCTGCGAGACAATGGTCTCATTGTCTTTCGGCAGGACGCCCAAGTAATACGCCATCGTACTGATGCCGAGGAAGAGTGTGCCCAGAACGAACGCCATCATGAACATCGTGATAGCGGCATTCTTCGGTGCAGGGGGGCGAAACGCCTGCACGCCATTCGAGATGACTTCCACGCCGGTGAGTGCCGTGCAGCCCGAAGAGAAGGCCCGGAGGAGGAGAAACAACGACACCGATTCGACTGCGGTTTGAGCGGCCACGCTTTGAGGGGCCACAGGGGTAAGGTGTCCAAACAGGAGCTGAAAGGCTCCGATAGCCAACATGAGGAGCATGCTCCCGATGAACATGTAGGTCGGGACCGCAAACACTTTCCCCGACTCCCGAACACCTCGCAGGTTGACCAGGAGCACGAGCACGATCGCGAACACGCCGAGCACCGTGCGGTAGGGAAAAAGAGCGGGAATGGCGGACGTGAGCGCGGCGATGCCGGCTGCCACGCTGACCGCGACGGTCAGGACATAATCGATCATCAATGAGGCTGCGGCGGTCAGTCCTGGCCATTCACCCAGGTTCGATTTCGACACGATGTAGGCGCCGCCGCCTCCCGGGTACTCGAAAATGATCTGAGAGTAGGAGAGCGTCAAAATTGCCAGCAGGAGGATGATCATGAGGCTGATCGGGATGGAGAAATGCGCGAAGGCCAGACTGGAGGGCACGAGGACCAGGAGAATTTCTTCCGTGGCGTAGGCGACCGACGACAGGGCGTCGGAGGAGAACACAGCCAGGGCCAGGCGTTTCGATAGCCGTTGGTGGGCGGCTTGTGCAGTCTTCAGGGGATTCCCGACCAGCCAACGCTTTAGAAGCATAGACCTGATTATTGCACATAAGTGGAGGCCTTCGCATTGAAGAAGAGGCCTCAGATGTCAGTGGCTGAAAGCCGCATTGCCTCGAGGCGGAGGTAGGCCTTCGTATAAAAAAACGTGAGTCGTTTCAGCCGTTGCGATGGTCCTGGAGGGGTTGACAGCCTGTGTGAAGTTCAGTATCGTTCGCATTCTTATCAAAGATGACCACACCTTCGTGCCGTGGGGGATGGGATTGATCGTAAATCATTTTTCCGGCTTGTAAGCTTCGCACGGGTTATGTGGTTGTTTTTCTCACCATTTCAAGGAGGCCAGTCCATGTTCCTTCACAATCTACAGGTCTGTGTGCCTACGCGCGTGCTCGGCGCGATGGCGGTCGTAGCCCTGCTTGGGGCTCCGCTCGCATCCGCTGAGAACTCCTCACAGGCTGTGCAGTCGTCGTCGCAGCATGTTGCGATGAACCACCAGCTGCCTGGTTGGGCGGAGAAACTCAAAGGTCAGACGATCGTCGAGGATACGATGGGCGGCAAGCCCGAGCGGTCCGCGATGGTTGAGCAGCAGCATCAGCGGATCATGGACCACATGGCCCAGGATCCTCAGCTGCAGGGTGTCAACACCGGGATGTACAACACCTCCTCTATGATGCACCAGTATGGAGCGGGTGGGACGGACATGCTCCTCGTTTCCGATCCTCGCGTAGAGCCGGTGGCGCTAACAGGCGGCGGGAAGTGCCCGGCCACGGCCCCGGTGAAGCAGTACAACGTGTCCACGATCAACGTCGAGATCACGCTCAACCAGTGGCTCGATTTTTACCCGGGTTACATGTATGTGCTGGATGAGAATCTCGATAAGGTGCGCGCAGAGGAAACCAAGAACAAGGAAGCCCGCGATAAGGAAGGGTTCGATCCAGGAGCCGTGATTCCT
>JBBRRM010000192.1:0-6312 GCA_038275915.1 Nitrospirales bacterium | reverse complement strand
CTGGCATCCCTCGCATGAGCCGGCCCCTGAGCCCCTCGATCCGGAGGGAATGCTGCAAGAAACTGAACTCTGGTGGCTGGATTGGTCTAGTCACTGCACCTATGAGGGTGAGTGGCGTGAGCAAGTGCTTCGCTCTCTCATCACGCTCAAAGCGCTGACCTATGCGCCGACCGGCGGAATCGTCGCTGCACCTACCACCTCCCTTCCAGAAGCGATTGGCGGAGTGCGGAACTGGGACTATCGCTTTTGCTGGCTACGTGATGCCACCTTCACCCTCTATTCACTGATGGCCGCAGGCTATAGGGAGGAGGCGTGCAGCTGGCGGGATTGGCTGCTTCGAGCAGTCGCGGGTGACCCGGCTAATCTTCAGATCATGTATGGGCCGGGAGGCGAGCGTCGCCTGACAGAAATTCAGCTTCCGTGGCTTCCAGGCTATGAAGCATCCTCCCCGGTTCGGATCGGCAATGCCGCGGTGAAACAGCTGCAGCTTGACGTGTATGGGGAAGTCATGGACACGCTGCATCAGGCCCGTCGCGTCGGTATTAAAACAGACGAATCTTCCTGGGCATTGGAACGACGACTCCTCGATTTTCTCGAAACCAGCTGGAAACTTCCGGACGAAGGCATCTGGGAAGTGCGGGGGGGGCCGCAGCATTTTACCCATTCCAAAGTCATGGCGTGGGTGGCAGTGGATCGAGCGGTGAAGGGAGTGGAATGCTTTGCCTTGGCGGGGGACGTCGATCGCTGGAAGCGATTGCGTGACGAGATTCATCGCGAGGTGTGCGAGAAGGGCTATGATCCGGATCGTCGAGCTTTTACTCAGTACTATGGCTCAAAGGAGCTCGATGCAAGCCTTCTCATGATTCCGCTCGTGGGCTTCCTTCCACCCGAAGACCAGCGCGTTCGAGGAACCGTGGAGGCCATTGAACGCGAGCTGTTGGTGAACGGATTTGTGCGCCGGTATCAGACAGACACCCCGCGCCCGGTGGATGGTCTTCCTCCGGGGGAAGGCGCCTTTCTCCCCTGCACGTTCTGGCTGGCGGATAATTATTGGCTACTAGGCCGGCATGAAGAAGCGAGGCACCTATTCGAACGTCTGCTTGCCCTCTGCAATGATGTGGGGTTGTTGTCGGAAGAGTATGATCCGCACGCGAAACGTCTGCTCGGAAATTTTCCGCAAGCTTTTTCACACGTCTCCTTAATCAACACCGCGCATAACCTTTCGACTAGCATGGGGCCAGCGTCTCATCGCAAGAGTGCTTGATCCCGGTCCAAACAATCAGAGGGTTGTTCTCTCTTTGTTAGCACATTGTCCTTGAAGTCCAGCACGCCCCTGGGCAAAGAGGCTGTACTGAAAGACTCGAGGCGGATAAAAGGTGTTGTGGATGGGCAGTAAAAAGGCGGTTTTTTCAAAGTCTCGCGAGTCAAATAGATCGTCCGACCAGTCGCTTCCCCCACCTTAAACGGACAGACTAGCGTTCGGCTTCCGTGAGATCGCTTTCTTCTTCCAGTTCATCAAGATCGGCTTCCGCTTTTGCCTTTGTGGTCGAGGGGTGGAGGTCATACTTCTTGAGCATTTTGTAGAAGTCTGCCCGATACCGGCCGGCAAATTGAGCGGCGCGTGAGATATTGCCGCCGGTGAGTTGCAGGACATTCTTGAGATAGGTTTTCTCAAACTCTTCCTTTGCTTCAGTCAGGGGCTTGAGTTGGGCGTCCGGTGCCGTACCCATCGAAGGGAGCAGGTCCGGTGTAATCATGTCCTGGCGTGTCATCACAGCGGCCTTTTCCACGACATTCTCCAGTTCGCGGACGTTTCCGGGCCAGGGATGTGTGACCAGCCGATTGAGGGCAGCCGGTGTAAAGCCGCGCAGATCCTTATTGGCTCGTTTCGCACTCGTAATCAGGAAGTGTTGGGCCAACAACGGAATATCGTCTCGGCGATCACGCAGCGGCGGAATGAACAACGGGACAACAGAAATGCGGTAGAACAGATCGTTCCGGAATGAGCCGCTCTTGACAGCTTTATCGAGATCTTTATTAGTGGCAGCAATGATGCGCACATCGATCTTCGTCGAGATGTCAGAACCGACTTCGCGCACTTCCCGTTCCTGCACAGCCCGCAACAGTTTCACTTGCATCGAGAGCGGCATTTCACCGATCTCGTCGAGGAAGAGCGTGCCGCCATTGGCGCTTTGAAACAACCCGCGCTTAGGACCATGGGCGCTGGTAAACGCGCCCCGCACGTGTCCGAAGAGTTCGGACTCGAAGAGTGCTTCCGGGATGGCGGCGCAATTGAGGGCGACAAACGGCCCTTTGCTCCGTCGACTGTTTGAATGGATGACTCGCGCGAACACTTCTTTGCCGGTTCCCGTTTCGCCGAACAAGAGAATGGTGGCGTTGGAATCTGCCACCTGCACCACTTGTTGGAGCAAGCGCTGCATCGCCGGGCTTCGCGCGACGATGTTTTCCATCCCATATAACTCGTTGACGAGAGACTTGAGTCGCTGGATCTCTCCCCTCATCCGTTGCGGAGAGAGCCCTTCTTCAATCTTGGCCTTGAGTTCTTTGTCATCGAACGGTTTGGTGAGATATCCGAACGCGCCTCGCTGCATGGCTTCCACGGCATTGGGGATGCTGCCATGCGCCGTCAGGATAATCACGGGAAGACCTGGATGAATCCGCAGGAGTTCTTCTGTCACATCCAATCCATTTTCGCTCCCCAGGCGAAGGTCGGTAATGGCCAGGTCGAACCGGCCATTCTTCGCTGCCGCCAGGGCTTCGCGCCCGGTCGTACAACCGGTGACAAGAAACCCCATCGCCGTGAGTCGCATCTTGACAAGATGTAGCAGGCCTTCTTCATCGTCGACTACGAGAATATGTTCTTTTTCCATGAAACTCCTTCTACGGTGTCGTAGCTTCCGGCGCAGTCGGAGGTGGTACCACCGTCAATGGGGGACGAACAGGACGAACCTTATCGCGCATTTCCTGATCGATGCGCTTCAAGGCCTCCAGTTGACTCGTCAACTCCTCTATTTTCTTTTCACGGTCCATCAGTTGCTTTTGCAGCGACTGCACGACGCCCGTATCGTTCGAACCTTTCGGAGCTTCCTTCTTACCGCTCAAAGCCTCTACCTTCCGTTCACGCTCGGCGAGATCCCGCTGGAGGATCTCTATGGATTGGGCATCCGCATCCTTCATGGCCCGCAATTGTTGGATGGTCAGCTCCCTGTCAAGCAAGTCTCGCACCAGCCGATCCGAAGCCTGCGCCAGAACCGTCTGGCTTTCGGAAATTGCGGGAGCCGTCAAGACCGATTGGGCCCAGGATTGTTCAACGGGAGCCGGATAATGCTCAAGTAATTGCAGCCAGAGCCTGCTGGCTGAGGCTAGGGTGCTCCTGGGCGCGATGGCAATCACTTTTACGAAGTACTTCGAGGCGCTCTCGCGGCTTTCATAGAGTCCCAATAGTGCGCGAGTAAAGTAGACATGGTCGCAGGAATTATGCTCGTAACATTTCGGAGCAAGCGCTTCCTGCTTTTTAGCCAATGCACTGAGAGCTTTGGCCTCTCCCGCATCAGCGATGAAATAGGGCTGCGATAACGGCACCGACGATGACCATGCTGCGCATCCGGTGAGGAATAGACAGGACCAGATTCCCGAGCTCACGCCTCGATAGAGAGCCCTCACGCCGTCTCTCCGGATTTCGTCAAACGCAGGATAAACCGTACGGTCGTGCCTTTCTTGGCCTCGCTTTCGATCCAAATCCGTCCTCCGTGTGCTTCGACCACTTTTTTTGCCAATGCCAGTCCGAGGCCGCTCCCAGGCGTCGCATGTTTGGTTTTCGTGCGTCCTTGATAGAAGCGTTCGAAAATATAGGGGAGATCTTCGGCTTGAATGCCGGGTCCCGCGTCGGCCACGCTCACCTCAAGAACTCCGGCTTTCAAGTCCGGCTTCATGAGTACCTTTACAATGCCCCCTTCCGAGCTGAACTTCAAGGCGTTTGAGAGTAAATTATCGAGCACCTGTTCAATCCGTAGCCCATCGGCTTTGACCCACACGCGCTGCGCAGGCACCTCCACCACCAGTTGCACATGCTTGGCATCGGCGAGAAGTCGGACTTTATTGACCGAGATATCTGTGACACGCTTGAGATCCGTCGGAACGATTCGATACTCCATCATTCCGGCGTCCATCTTGGAGAGATCCAGAATGGTCGAGATCAGGGTGATGAGCCGGCGGCTACTGTCTGCCATGATGCGCAAGGTCGTGCGCTGCTCTTGCAACAAGGGACCGGGAATTTCATCCAACAGCAAATGGGTCCCCTCTTGGATCGAGGCCATCGGCGTGCGTAATTCATGAGAGACATGGGCAAGGAACTCCCCTTTCATATCGTCCAACTCTTGGAGCTTCGTGCCCATCCAATTCACTGCGTCGACGAGGTCTCGTAATTCGCTGGGAGCTCGAATATTCAGCGACGTGCGGAAATTGCCCTGCCCGATCTGTTTGTTGTGGCTCTGCAATTGGCGAAGCGGGCGCAGGACCGTGTAACTGGCAAAGCCACCGAGCGCAATGCCGAAGACGAGCGCCAGCAGTACCAGTTGTTCCGTTACCGCTTCGGCTTGCGCCGAGCTTTCCCGTGACCGGATGACGCCGACGCTGATGCCCGTCTCGTGCAGATCGATAAACTGCTGGAGTTTCGCACTCATGCGGTCCATTAACGCGTCTCGTTGACCCTCATAGTCCGCAGACGGGACGCCAGGATATGCCGGGCTGGTTTCCAACTCTGTGTGGAAAATTGTGAGTCGTTCTTGTTGCAAGTGCTTGATATCGTCGAGTAGTTGAAGCCCTTGAGAAGTGAGCTCCTGCGCCTCGAGGGTCTGGAGCCCTCGATGAAATTCGTCGACTTCTTCATCAAAATGTTGCAAGAACGTGGCATCGCGTACGGCCAGATACTTCTTTTCGCTATTGAGTTGGGCATACAGCACAATGAGCAGACGTTTCGTCGATTCGATCGCCGGGTAATGGTGCGTAGCCATGTTGGCACTCAACGCAGTCAGCTGACGCAGTTGAAATAAGGCATAAAGATTCACCCCGGCCATCACCACGATGATGATGAGGGAAGTCAGGACGATCCGCCAAAAGATAGATAAGCGCACGAGTGAAGTTCTTTCCTGGGCTTGGGAAGCGAGACCAACTGTAGAGACTGTAGGTAATTCCATACACTATTTTCCCCTGTCACTCAAGGGATCCGGCAAACTGACTCTCTCGTATCGTCCGCCCTTCTAGTGGGCTGAGGAGCAAGGAAGGCGTGAGTGGCTTTCGGTCAGGAGAGACGAAAACTGTCTCTTTTTACCAAATTATATGACCCTTTGCCCTTAGGTGAATGGCGAGGCAAATCGCCGTTGGCGTCGCGACACTCCATACAAGGAAGCAAAAAGATGGCCACGAAATAATAACATGGCGACGGCAAGCGGTGGCGTCAAGAGTAACACGAGATACCAGCTGATTGTAGAAGGAATGCCCACATAATCCAGCCAGCTTCCGAGGATGGTGAATGGCAGTACGAGCAACTGGAAAAAATCCAAACCCGCACCCCTCCCCACTCGGCTGGAGAGGGAAAAGAACGATCGTAGTCCCATCGGCGACAGAACGATCGGGATCAGGATCAGCGCAAATGGAAGAAACCACTCGATCCAATTTTCGAGAACGAACTCATAGGAGGTCTTGAACACGTCGAGTGGGGAATCGTGGCGCAATTGATAGATTATTTCCGGCGCCGGATTCAGCAGGAGAAAGAGGAGTAGGAGGACCGCATAGGACAGGAGTTGCCCATAGGGGTTGGTTTGCATGCTCATGTCGAGAGCCATCAGCGGCAGCCATAGAACGAACCCGATGCCAATCACATCCCAAAAGTAATGACCAATGCTGTCAAAAATGTCGCGGAACGTGAGGTCTCGGGAAAGGGCGATCGATTGCTCGATCAGGCTGAGGGTGGCGCCGACCAGGAGCGCATTCACCGCGCCAAGCAGCAAGCCTCCGACGAGGCCGAGCGGCGAGGCGATTTGGGAAGCGAGCACCAGCAAAAATCCAAATACCACCACTGCGACCATGGTCATCCATCCGCGCCTGAGGGATTGTCCGGTTTTGATGAGTGCATTTCGATACAGTTCGAGTGTTTCAGCTAGAATGTGAGGCATGGGAGACAATAGTCTGTGAGAACTTCTCGGGTCAAGCCGCGCCGCTTGCTCGTCTTGGGATATTGACTTGTCCTCACCTATGATTATGTCAATAGCATTGGTCCACACAAGTGAACGA
>JBBRRM010000191.1:0-6360 GCA_038275915.1 Nitrospirales bacterium | reverse complement strand
TCGGGACGGTCATTCAGCAAAACGAGCGGCCGGAATCCTATATTCAGGAATACGGAGAGAATACCTATCGATGGTTTCTTCGGTTGGGGTTCACCGACGTCTATCACACCTGGTGGTTTACGAGTCTCCTCGGGCTCCTCTGCGTCAACTCCCTCACCTGTTTTCACAAACGTTTTCCCGGTGTCTGGCGGTCGATGAAACAAGACAGGGTCAGCGTGTCGCTGGATTTCGTGAAGGGGATGAAGCAGCAGGCTCAGGTCTCGATCGCGAGCAGCAAGGAGATGGTGTCGCAGCAGTTGGCCCAATACTTCATCGAGAAGGGCTATAAGGTACTGGCGAAGAGTGACCCGGGCGAGGTGACAATCTATGCGACGAAGGGAGTCCTGGGACGCGTCGGCGCGCACATGGCACATTTGAGTGCAACCGTCATCATTATCGGCGGTCTGATCGGCACCTATTATGGTTTCCAGGAATTCGGAGTCTGTCTCGAAGGGCAGACCTATCACATCCCGCGAGGCAACTTCGACTTAAAGGTAGATAAATTCTGGATCGACTATCACGAGAACGGCTCGGTGAAGTCCTACAATAGCACCCTGACCGTCGTCGACGGCGGTCAGGCGGTCGTGACCAAGACGATTTCGGTGAACGATCCCCTCGTGTACAAGGGCATTTGGTTCTATCAATCCAGCTATGGAGATGCCTGGGACCAGGTCGAAGTGGCGCGGGTCAATATTAAGGACAAACAAACAGATAAGGTGCTGAAGACGATTGATCTGGAGTGGCAAAAGGAGCAGGCGCTTCCGGATCTCGACCTGAAGCTTTCGGTCTCTGACTTCGTAGCGGATTTTGCCTTCAACTCAACGGAAAAGAAGGTGTTCTCCAAGACGGTGGAACATGCGAATCCCGCGATCAGGCTGGCGGTCAATGAGCGCAGTTCGGTCCAATCGACGCCCTGGATCTTCTATCAGTTCCCGGACCTGTTCGACATCAAAGAATCGAAGTACCAGTTCGAGCTGGTGGGCTATAAGCCCAAGAAATTTACCGGGTTGCAGATCGCGAAGAATCCCGGGATCAATATCGTCTGGACCGGCTCGACTATGATCGTCGTGGGTATTACGCTCTCCTCTTTCATCTTCCACCGTCGGATCTGGATGAAGATCATTCCGGTCCCGGAGGGAGTAACGGTTTATGCAGGGGGCACGACGCACAAGAGTCAGATCGACTTTCAAAAGGAATTTCGAAAGTTGACGGAGAAAATCCGCGCCATTCCGGCCTCTCCCTTATGAGCCGGGAACATTCGCGCGAGTAGTCAAACTGTCGGTGTTTTGAGTATGATACACAGAAGCATGTTAGCCTGAATCGATCGATGGAGGGCACGATGGTCCGATCCTTGTTTCTTTTCGACATGACATTTTGGCTCTATCTGGCCGCACTGACTCTGTACATCGCGTATCTTTTTGCGCGTCGTCCGGTGATGGCGTTGGCTCCTTCCGGCCATTCGACGGAGAACTTCGATGAACGCGACGGAGCCTGGGCCACGCAATTGGGCCAGATCGCCACCTTGATCACGGTATTCGGGTGGATTGTGAACAGCGGGGCGCTCTTCACGCGAGCCTTCGAGCGGATGCAAACCTCAGGGACCTTTGCTCCCTGGTCGAATCAATTCGAGGCTATGGCCTATGTGTCCTGGGCGATCATCCTGGGCTATGTGCTGCTGGAGCTGCGCTACAAGATCAAAGCCATTGGCGCGTTCGTAGTGGGAATCGGATTTATCGCGATGGGTGCGGCCTCGTTGTTACCCTACCGGTATCAGACCGCAGAACCCCTCGTGCCGGCACTCAACAGCTATTGGATTTATATCCATGTGTCGATCACCCTGACCAGCTACGCAGCCTTTGCAATGGCCGGCGGTCTGGGCGTGATGTACCTCTTTAAGGAACGCGCGGAACGACGGGGCAGCACCTCCCGCTTCTACGCCGCCTTCCCGGACCTCGAAACCATTGACGAGCTGGGGTACAAGGCAATTACGGTCGGGTTTCCATTACTGGCCTTCGGTATCATCCTTGGTGCGATGTGGGCCAATTATGCCTGGGGCGGTTAGTGGAGTTGGGACCCTAAAGAGACCTGGTCGCTGATCGTCTGGTTGATTTACGGAGCCTACATCCATGCCCGCATGACGCGCGGATGGGAAGGTCACCGTGCCGCAATCTATGCGATCTTCGGCTTCTTGATGGTCGTCTTCTGTTTCTGGGGCGTGAACTTCTTGCTTTCAGGCTTACACGCCTATGCATAGGCCCCTGTGACCGAGTCACATTCAGGTCACCATGGCTGAGCCATCGACGTCCACATCTTCAATTCCCCCGCCCAGGCCGGGAGGCTCACGTCTCTTGATCGTCCTGGCAGGCGCAGCCATTTTTGCATTGGTCTTCGGCATTGTCTGGATGCAGAGCGCCAAATACGAGCTGTTGGCAGTGGGAAGGACGGCGCCGGATTTCGACCTCACCGACCTGAACGACAAACCTCAGCGACTCTCGGATTTTCGCGGCAAGGTCGTATTTCTGAATTTTTGGGCGACCTGGTGCAAGCCCTGCCGCGAAGAAATGCCGTCGATGGAGGTGCTTCATAAGAATTTCGAGAAGGATGGCCTGGTCATTCTGGCGGTCAGCATCGACCGAGTGACCACGACCAAAGACATACCTCCCTTCATCAAAGGCATGAATCTTACCTTTCCCGTCCTGATCGACTCCTGGGGAAAGACCGACAAGCCATACAAGCGCATGGGCGTGCCCGAAACATTCATCATCGATCAGCAGGGCGTCATTCGCGAGATTGTGATCGGGCCACGTGACTGGACGAGACTCGACAGCTTGCAGATCCTCACAAAAGTGCTGAACGTCACACCCAAGACGGCGGATGTTCCGCAATCGGATCGCGAAGTGAGGAAGGGATCATGAAGCTCGTGATTGCTGGAACAATCGGATGTGTGATGATCGCGATTGCAGGCTTGGGTGGTGCGGCGCCGCGGGATATCCTGCCTGCTGTCGGGCGCAGCGTCGTCAAACTGGGCGAGCCGGCGCCGAACTTTCAGTTGCGGGATATGAGCGGCCGTCTCGTGACGCTTTCGGACTTGCGCGGCAAAGTGGTGCTGGTGAATTTTTGGGCAACCTGGTGCGGCCCCTGTCGAGTCGAGATGCCGGCGATGGAGGAACTCTACCGCACGTTTTCGCGGAAGGATTTTGAGATTCTGGCCGTGTCTACCGATGCGCAAGGGGTGGCGGTCACCAGGCCGTTTCAGCAAGAGAATCATTTGACGTTTCCCATCCTCCACGATGCGGATTACCGTGTGGGATTGACCTATGGCGCACGGACTCTGCCGATGACCTTCATGGTCGATCGCCAGGGAGTTGTCCGCCACCAGATCTTCGGTGCGCGCGACTGGGGGGCTTCTGAAGCGCATCAGCTGGTGCAGATGCTGATGAAGTCCTAGCCAGGTGTCGGTCTCGGCGGTCTCGCAACGGCATTCGTGAATCATCCAGGCTAATCTATGTCCCAATCGATCACGAATATTTCTCTTCTGGCGGCCTTTTCGGCCGGGTTGCTCTCATTCGTCTCGCCCTGCGTGCTCCCGCTGGTTCCCTCCTATATTTCGTACATTACCGGGCTGTCAATCGAACAACTCACTGACTCGACAGTGCGATCAAAGTTCAAAAAATCCATTGTCGTCAATGCCCTGTTGTTTATCGCTGGCTTTACAGCGGTATTTGTCTCCTTCGGTGCATCGGCCAGCTTCATCGGACAGGCCTTGATTACGTATCAAGACCACATCCGACGGATCGGTGGGATTCTGATCATCTTTTTCGGCCTCTACTTATTGGGAATCTTGAATATCAATTTTCTAAAAATGGAACATCGCTTCCAGTTCAGAAATCGACCGGTCGGGTATGTGGGATCGTTCTTGATCGGCGTAGCATTTGCCGCCGGGTGGACGCCCTGCGTTGGGCCGGTGCTTGGGACCATTTTATTGTATGCCAGTACCACCGACTCGTTGCTGAACGGGGTCCTCTTGCTGACGAGCTATTCGTTGGGTTTGGGGTTGCCGTTGTTTCTTACGGCCTTGGGAGTGGATCGGTTCCTCGCATACTTCAAGCAGGCGCGCATGTATTTGTGGGGCGTCTCCACTGTGAGCGGAGTATTACTGGTCGTCGTGGGGGTCATGATCTACGCCAATACCCTCACGATGGTAACCGGTTTTCTGGAACAGTATGGGATTGGTTGGTATCTCGGCCAGTAAACTCGCAGGATGCTGAAAAAGTCGGCCTTCTCACCCGCCCAACCCTGGCTCGCCAAGACGCGCCTATTCCCATGCTTCGTTCTCGCCTCGAAAGCATCCTCAACGTAGCCCACTCGCAGAACAAGCTGTCTTGGCAGCTTGGGGTGGGCGGGTGAGGAAGGCTACGCCTCCGGTACTTTCATCGGCTGCGGCCTCGCTGGACGAACGTTTTGAGCATCCTGCCAGGAATCTTCTTGCCGCAGCCTGCTAGCTATCAGCTAAAGAACGATTCAGGGGATCAGAAAGTCTGCTGACAGCTGATAGCTTCGATGCGGCTTGGGATCAGCACCAGGCGCCGAGGCGGCAGCTTACAAAAGACTGACCCAGTGCACTAGCGGAAGGAAGGTGGAACGACGCTGCCGGAACCGTCGGAGTCAGCCCCGCCGCTAGACTCGGTTGATTTCCCGATGCGGGCGTGGTTGGGGAAGTGGTAGTGGCCGTGGAGTCAGCCTTTTGGGCCAGCAAAACGTTGGGTTTTGCTCCCCCAATCTTCGCGAGCAGGCTCTTACCCTCGCTGGAATACGCGTTGTTAGGATATTTTTCTGCCAGCAGGGTCAGCTGTTCACTGGCCCAATCGTCCGCACCCAGGTCGTGATAACTGAGGGCCAGAAAATACAGCGCATCGGGGGCGACCGACTTGTCGGGGTAGGACTTCATGATTTGTTCGAAGCGATGGGCAGCAGCGAGATACGATCCGCGCCGATAATAGAATTGCCCAACGAAGAGATGCATCTGCGCCAGCATGTCGTGACATTCTTGCATCTTCTGGAGCGCTTGGCCGTCATACCGGCTTCCCTGAAAATCTTTCCGCAGCCGTTCAAAGGCTTCGATGGCCTTTTGAATGGGGTCCGGATCACGATCGATTCCCTTGGCCCGCTTCATCTGGCTTTCTCCGATCCGGAACGCGGCATAGGAGGCGAGGGTATGAGTGCGATGGAGATCGAGGAAATGATTATATTCGACGATGGCTTCCGTATATTCTTCTTTCTCGAAGAATGCCTCTCCCCGTTTCATGATGACATTGGGGTCGTAGTTTTTTTCGATCGTATCTCCCAGGAAAATTTGTTCGTCGGTGCCGCTCAGCGCTTTCTTCGAGCCCTCTGGGGTCTTGGGCGTGCTGGAACAGGCCGTGACGACGAAGAATATCGCCGTGCACAGGCCGAGGGCTATCGCAATGCTTGAAGAGGGAACGGTGGGATCAGTAGGTTTCATGTGTGCCGCCGGAAATGTACCAGGAGTCTTCATTGAATGCAACGATCGCCATGATTCGAGCATGTCAGTTGACCCCTGTAGCACTGAGACCTATAATCCCGCCAAAATTGTGCTCGAATTACAGGTTCCCCAATCATGATGCGAACGAGGATTATCGGCACAGGATCGTATCTCCCTGAACGGGTGGTGTCGAATCGCGAGGTGGGGGCTTCCTTAGGTATAGCACCAGACGTGGTCTCTCGCCTGACAGGGATTCAGGAGCGACGCAGGGCTGCGGCATCTCAAGCATCCTCTGATCTTGCGGCGGAAGCAGCCAGGCAAGCGCTTGAGGCTGCCGGACTTCCAGGCTCTGGGCTGGGGGCGATTGTGCTCTCGACCACCTCCCCAGATACCGTCTTTCCCTCGACGGCCTGCCATGTCCAGCGGATGCTCGGTTGTGCCACGATACCGGCATTGGACGTGGCGGCTTCCTGTTCGGGGTTTCTTTATGGACTCTCGATGGCTGATGTGATGATTCGGAGCGGACAGGTCAAGACCTGTTTGGTTGTGGCTGCGGAGGTGAAGTCCCGGTCCGTCGATCCTGCGGACGGCGACACGGCTCTTTTATTCGGCGATGGGGCTGGTGCGGTCGTGCTGCGGGGCGAACCGGAGGAGGGCCAGCCGAGCCGTGGGATTCTGGGCCTCCGACTCCATGCGGACGGTGCCCAACATGGCTTGATCACTGTTCCCGCGGGTGGTTCGCGCCGGCCGACGTCGTCGGAGACGGTCGATGCGAAGAGCCATACGTTGCGGATGCAAGGGGCGCCACTCTTTCGTCT
>JBBRRM010000190.1:0-6448 GCA_038275915.1 Nitrospirales bacterium | reverse complement strand
TATCAACGTGGATACTGACCGGGGTGTTGTCACGCTGAAGGGAACGGTCCGCTCGGTTGAAGAGAAAACGCGGGCTGAAGAATTGGCACGTCAGGTAGCCGGCGTGACGAAAGTAAACAATAATCTATCGATTCAATCCATTTCAATGGGGAATCCGTAGCCCGGAGGGTGAGGGGTGTCGATGACGAGATCGGCCCCTCCCCCTGCCCATCTGACAAAATAAATAGCATCTAGTTGTCAGTCGTGAACCATGCGTTACCAACACCCACACGTTCCTTATCCGTGAATCACGAATGAATGAGGTCGCAATGGCTATGAGACCGCCAATGGAAACGGAAAAACCAGGATTTCAGTCTTTAGTCATTGGACTGTTACGGGATCTTCGCATTCTCTTCCAACAGGAAATGGCATTGGCGCGACATGAGGTTCAATATGAACTCGGCAAAATTTTCAAGACGATCGTGTGGTTTGCGATCGCGACAATCCTGGCAGTGGCCGCAATATTCGGCGCTGCCGCAGCCTGTGTGCTGCTCCTCATTGAATATACGCAACTGCCCGCATGGGCTTGTGCCGCTGTAATAAGCGTTACGTTGTTAGGTGGGGCTTGGGCTTTGGTGGCATCAGGATGGAAGATGGCGAAGTCCGTCCATGTAACGCCTGTGCGAACCGTCCGAACCTTGATGGATGATGCAAGATGGGTCGCGGAATGGTTGCGTGCCAGGTATACCTAAATACTGAATGCTCAATTCTATTCCTAAATGTATTCTTAAATCTTCAGCTTTTTTTGCTGTTATTAGACCCACCCGTTCCGTTTACTCTCATTGCACGTTCTTGTTTTTGGCGTGAAATGTGAGGTCTCTTCAGAGACTCCCTGCTGCATGCCATGAATATTGTCGTCGTCCATTCAAGACGATAACTCGGGGGATTCCTAGTAGCTCAGAAGGCCATTGCGTGTGATCTTCCTAAAACGCAGGAATGTCTCACGGTACAGGTGATGAAGCGTCGTTAATTTAAGGGCAAGAAGAACAAACAATCTCATCATCTCAAGGAGGTCATCATGCCGATCATTTTATGGCTTCTGGGAGTGCCCATCACCCTTATTCTGGTGTTGTGGCTGTTCGGGATTGTGTGAGCATGAGCGACGGTAACAACATGGTCCGTTGAGTTCATCAGGTCGTCACTGAAGACGAGCAGATGGGAGCATGTGAATAGTTCGGCATCGATTAAAAATGGAGGTTCAGATGGCGCCTAGAAAAGAATATGGAATGGAATCCGGGGGTGAGGCTTTAGGGCAGGTCACGGCGGGTTTGACCGACCGCGCAGAAGAATTAGCCGGCGTGATCGGGGAGACAATGGGTGCCGCGAAAGAGACAATTCAAGATGGTCTGCGCCGAACCAAGAAAACTGCCAATGACGCACTGGGAACGGTTGTGGATCGCATTGAAACTTCGACGGAATATTTCACGGAACGTGGAATGGAGGGAGTAGTTGATGACGTGGAGACCTTAATTCGTCGTTACCCGTTTCAAGTTCTCTTCATAGGGCTCGCGGTGGGCTATCTTATTTCTCGAGCTCAACGGCGGTGAGATACCGCCTCAAGGTTGGAAAGAGATGGATGCGAGACGGTGTGAAAGTGATTGTGAAGAAAAGGGGCCGGGGAGGAGACAACAACATGGATAAAAATGCCGATCGGATTGCTCAGGACATTAAAGAGATTGTGCGCACGAGAGGAGCAATTACGGACAAGCTCACTGCAATCGAACAGCATGTCGGAGCCACGATGCACCATGCGAGGAAGACGATCACTCAGCTGGCGGAGAGGACGACCTCTTCTGTGACGGAAGTGGTACAGACAACGAAAGATAGCCTCGATCTGACCGTTCAGGCGAGCCGCCATCCCTGGAAGTTCGTGGGTGGTGCGCTGATATTCGGCTACGCTGCTGGTCTCATCTATCGCCGTGGGTGGAGAGTTTCCACAGGAGTCGTTCCCTATTACCCACCCGGCGCAAAAGGAGCGGCGGTGATGCCCACGAATGGCTCTCAATCCTCCGAACGTCGTGATACAGGAGTCTATCCTTTTTACCCCGATCGAGCAGAGGAACGCTCGAAAAGAGAGTCAAGCCAAACAAATCGACTGACGATGTGGGCTGAATTGGAGCGAGCACTTCAAGACGAGCTTGGAGTAGCAAGGGATGGCTTCATTCGATTCGGACGAGGGTTCTTCCGCGAGATGGTCCGGCATACCATTCCCGCTATGGTACAGATGATGGGCAGCAGCCCTCGAGAGCGGAACTCGCGCTCGGATCGGTCGTAGGTACTACTCTATCATACGAGGTATATGATGAATGTCACAGAGGTAAGGGTGGTGTGCCGGTCACACATGGTTATAGCAATCGGCTCTGCTCCAACAGAAGACGACCAGTTGAGTTTTTCCCTTTCGCCGATGAGACTCGGGTGGCGTACGGCGGGCAGAGGATATCCTGATCTTTAAAAGATGCTACTTCCAACTCGCGACTCCGCTAAGCTGATAACACCACATTGAGGAGGGAGCTATGTACTTGTAAGCCGGAATTGTACTCAATAAAACCGAGCTTTTTAAATCTATTCATAAAGAAACTAATGCGTGAGCGGGTAGTACCCACCATTTCTGCCAGTGTTTCTTGACTAATCTTGGGAATGACCGATTCCGGTTTATCGTCCTCTCCAAAATGAGCCAGCAACAGCAGGGTACGAGCCAATCTCTTCTCTGCAGAATTAAAGAGCTGATCGACCAGGTCGTCTTGAATGCGTACATTCCGGCTCACGAGATGAGACATAAATAGCTCGGAAAATGCCGGCTCGTTTTGAAGCACACGGTTCATTGTGACCCTATCGATGCGCACAATAGTCGCTGAGTCCATGGTGGTCGCTGTCGCCGAACACAGGAGCTGTCCCGCGATGCAGGCTTCACCAAAAAAATCCCCGCTCTCCAACATCCCCACCACAGCTTCTTTTCCTTCAGGTGAGATAACCGTGAGTTTGACCCAACCGTCCATAATATAAAACACGGCATTAGCTGTATCCCCTTGAGTGAAGAGGACCTGATGTTTTTGGCACTGAAGAGTCGTGCTTCCATCGCCGGCTCGTGACAGAAAGAAAGCCTTAGGGTTGAATGGAGTGGCTCGTTTGCGTGTCACGGACATCCGACTAGGGGGCCTTAGTGTTGGCGTAGTCGGTCCTGCCGATAGTGAAAAGTCGTTGGCCATGACGGAAATTCCTTTCGTGAGAGAATAGTAACACTCTTATAGCGATAAGCGGTGCGTACCGTTGGCTGATAGTCGGCTGCTTTCCTCCGTCACGCTGCGGCAGCAGACATCGCTTCGGGACGGGCCAAGGATCGGTTTCGCAAAATGACCTCGTCAACCATGTCGCCGCACTGAAGGCATCGGAGAGCCCAAAACGTGCAACGCCCGCTATCGCTCTGAAGGTCCATACACATTTCATGGACCATACAGCCATGACACCGCCAACAAGTCTGTGGATTATGGGTCTTGGCTACCGCCGCGCTCTGACACAGCATTGCATGCATGTGGTCCTCCTCTTCTCTTATTGTTAGGCCGGTACGAGATGCACATGCGCAGTCTACTGTTTTTGCCCTTACCGTCGACCTGGATATCCCCCTAGTTTGAACGGTCATGTGCCCTGGGCCCGACAAGGGTCACAAAGCGTGGGCCAGGCGTGGAAGGGTGGACTATACAAATAAATGGATATGCATCCAGACTGAGGGTCGGAATCGACAGGAATAGAAACAGGAGATTAGAGAGGGTCGGAATCGAGAAGAGGAACATCGAGGACCAGAGCGCTGGTCCTGCCGGGCGAAGATTCTACACTGACTCCAATTCCCAAAAGCTTGCTGCGGGCCTGAATTCCGGCCAAACTCATTTCCATGGTCTGTTCAAACAGCGTCACGGCTTCGGCCTCGGACGATTGGACCCCTCCAGTAATCGCCGCCTTGACACGTATGATCGATGCGTCTTGGCCTTCCAGGGACACGGTGATCAGCGAGGAGGTGCCATTCCCCATTGCCTGTCGGAGAAAGCCGCGGGTGGCCAGGTAGAGAAAGACGGTGATCGGCTCGGACAATTTGACATTCGAAGGAGCGATCGCTATATCGACCTGATATCCCCGTTGACGCATCTCAAGCGCCAACATATGGAGGGCGCTGAGAAGTTCGCCTGTTCGCAACCCGGCAGGGGTTAGTTCCTCGATCAACAACCGGGTAAAGGCAAGCGATTCCTCCAGTAACTGATCCACCATCTTCAAGCTGCCTGTCGCGCTTCCTCCCACTAATGGTTGCTGGGCTCGATCCAGATGCAATCGCGCTACGAAGAGAAGTTGCCGCAGTCGGTCGTGGATGTCGCCCGCTAAATGTTGCCGCTCCCGACCCTCGCTCAGAATCCATTCCGTCGCCAGGCGTTGGACGGTGCGAGGGAGCGTTCCCGTTGGTCCGCTCTCCTGTATCGGAAGAGCTTCCGAAGCCAACATCGTCGCACCGGCTTGTGTATCTAGGCCTCCGGGATGGAGCCGGCGCTCATGTCCCAGAAGCGTTTCGAGAAGGCTGCGTCGAGTCACCACTCCAAGGAACTGTCGCGGAGATCCGAGTACGGCTACCGCGTTGTCGTTGAAATGTTGAAACCGGGATACGACGTGGGCGAGGGGGGTGGAGCGTTCGAGAGAGTATGGCGTTCGACTGGATAGAAGATCGGCGAAGATTCGGAGCGGGTACGATCCGATCCGTTCGCGCTCCACCAGTCCGAGAAAGGGGGGTTGGAGCGGCGAGAGCGAGGAAGGAAGCTCTTTAAAAACAGCAAAGACCTCGCACAGGGGATCGATCGCCACATCGCGGGGGCGCATCTCTTCCTCCACCGCGATGATGTGCGGAGTCAGAGCATCCTGAGCGGTAAGCCCGGTCACTCCAGCTCTCCGCTCAGTGAAATCTCCATTTCCAATTGAACGTGGAGGATGTCTTGAGGACTCATGAAGGGCTTGATCTGCTCTATGAGGAATTTGATCAGGCGTTCTTTGGTCATCCGTCGGAGCAGAATCGATTTGATCAGCACGTCGGCCACAATGTCGTCGTCAATGGTGACCTGCTCGAAATGATCGGGAATGAGCAGTTTCAGAGCCTTTTGGAGGGCAATGGTGCCGATCGCTGCCTCTCTTCCAATGATCAATCCATCCGTGATCGGCGGAATGGCGAATTCTTTAATTCGGGCCTGGAGTAAGAACTTTGGACCGGGGGAGGATATGGCCATTGTGATGCTTTTCCGAGAATTGCAGAAGCCGATTGGTATTTATATAACACAGGCTTCCTGTCCTCACAACCGAACGAGGTTTGGATTGAAATAGAGGAGCGGGTTCGACGATGGTCTGGATGACCGGGTGTGCTCAAGGCTGTAACGTACTTTGACGAGAGAGACCTCGAATTATTCAACCCCATCGAGCAACGTTCACTCCAGGAGAATCCCTGACAGATCCAAAGACATCCAACTCTACACCGTCATGGGCCGCGTGAGGGACTGAACCTCTTGAGGTGATAAATCGTTGGACAGTCGCGGGGGCCTGGCGGCACTGATCAGACGTTCATAGAGATGATGATAGCGATCTGTCATTCGTTCAACGCTGAATCGTTTCTCGAACGCAGCACGGCATTCTCTCCGGTCCAGATTCTCGATCAATGGCAGTACGTCGACCATTTCATCGAGACTTTCACAAGCAAAACCCTGTGACATGATCATAGATCATCTCGGCCGCGATTCCCCCATGAAAGGCCACCACCGGTGTGCCACAGGCCAGCGCTTCCGCAACGAAAAGTCCCGATGGGTCCGGCCAATTATGGGAGCCGACGAAAGCGAAGGCCTCTCCTGAAAGATCGTCTACTTCTTCTTCTCGGAGTTCTCCCAGCCATTCGATCCCCTGGTTGGGGATCAACCACTCGGTCGGTATCGAGAGTGGAAGTCCCTTACAGCTGCCCAGTCGCGACGCGACGCGGAGCGGAAGCTGTGCCCGTTTTGCCACCTCGATCGCCAGACCCAACCCCTGGTCCAGGGATAGACTGCCTAAGAATGCCAGGTACTTTCCAGGGCGCGGGTTGCAGTGATACAGGTCAGAGGGCAAGCCAGGGCCGTCGCTGAGCATTAGACGTCGAGACAAGTGACAGGTTCCGGTATTGTTTGAACAGCGGAATATATTCCGGCCAATCGAGCCGGTATTGGATGGTCGACAGCGTCGGAATCACACAACGCCATGCCATCCGAACGCCGTCGATTCCCACGTGCGAGTGAATGATGTCGAACTTCTCAGCACATTTCCCGACTGCCTGTTCGATGGCCCGCATTCTGGCTGCTGCCTGGTTCCACCCGGATGTGGCTCGATAGAAAGGAGTTGTACAGATAGCGTTCAGATTGGC
>JBBRRM010000189.1:0-6451 GCA_038275915.1 Nitrospirales bacterium | reverse complement strand
TTGGCGAGTAAGACTTCAATGGACCGTCCGCATTAATAGGTTTCATCGATGAGACTCGTCAGTCCATTCGGAAATGTAATGCCGAGGAACTTCGCGGTCTTGAGATTGACGGTGATCTTGAGTCGCTCGATTGGAACGGGGTTGAGCGGGAGCAGTCGTTCACCGTCGAGAATGCGCTTCGCGAGCAGTCCGGTCTCTCGTCCGACATCGCCGTAGTTGACGGACAAGCTGAGCAGCGCCCCCAGACGAGTGAACTCCGGCGAGAACCCGATGACGGGTATCTGACGTGCGAGCGATGATTCAAGAATGAATCGAACGGACTCGTTGGTAAGGACCGTGGAATCCGGCATGAGCCAGAGTGCTTCAACATCCCAGAGCAACGTGCGCAATTGCTGGGGGACGTCTTTTTCACTTTCGACGGGAAGTCCCTTCAATTGAAAGTCGGAGCTGGTGGCTTGCCGCGATGCATCCTTCACACGAGAGGAGGTTTTGGCTGGATCATAGAGTGTCCCGAGACGGTGAAGGGTCGGAAGAAATGTCCGCATGATCTTCAACTGCCGGTCCACGGGGACCTCCAGAAGCGTGCCGGTCATGTTAGGGGCCGTGAGGCGATGCTTGAGAGGGTCCAGGATCATCATATAGACGATCGGGACATCCACAATTTCTGCTTTCGCTGCCAACGCAGCTTTGAGCCCTACGGCAACGACCAGTGAGGCATTTGAGGTCCGGAGTTTTCGCGCAAGCTTTTTCCCAAGCTCCAGGTCGCCCTGTACATCGTATTCGGTATAAATCGCCCCAATCGGGCCTGCGGCCTTCAAGCCTGCAATGGCTTCGCGATAGGCCGCGATGTCGGAAGACTGTAGGATGGCAATATCCATCGCCGCGGACTCTGACACACAGAGGCTACTGAGTCCGAGCAACACCACGAGTCCTGCCGCAGCCCGAGCGGCTGAGAAGGGGCCTGTGCGGGATGGCCTGTCAATTCGCTCAACAATATTCATAGATCGTTAGCGATCGTCCCAAGGCTTCCGTGGCGGAAATGTCACGTCACGTAGGAGCTGTTCGCTGCGACGTGGCGCGTCCTCTGCGCGCCTGCGATCCGTCACGAACTGGAGCGAGCCGGACATACGAGCGAACCGTCCGGCGTCGTCCCAGATGGCCTGGCCTCGCGCGTGGAACCATTGATACTCTCCGGTTTTGGTGAGCAGCCGGTACTCCACATCGTAGGGATCGCGACGCTCGATATGGGCCGTCAAGGCTGCGAATACGCGGTCCGTATCCTCGGGATGGAGCCGGGAAGCCCAGCTTCCTAATGCATCAGGAAATTCTTCTTCGGTGTAGCCCAGCATCTCTCTGACACGAGGGGACCACCAGATCGGGGTCCGTGGGGAACTCCAGTGCTCACCGGGAAGTACTCGGCCGTCCCAATACCCGTCGGTCGAACCTTGAATCACCAACTTCAGGCGTTCTTCGCTGATACGTAACGCTTCTTGGGTCCGCCTGTGATCCGTGATATCCCGCGAGATCACGAGAAGGTGGACAGGGATCTTGTGGGCATCCACCATCGGCGTGACCTGCACATCCCACCATTTCGGATTCCCGGCCGCCGTGGGCCGGAATCCGATGAATTTGCCGATCTCCCCCGCTCTGGCCACGGCGAGCGCGGCGAGCGCGGCGGTTCTGACATCTCCTTGCCAGAAATCCGTCCACAAGGTATTGATGAGAGGGGGTAGATTACTGATTTCCATCAACGCTTGGCCCGCCTCGTTCATGAACTGGATGCGCCCTTCCAGGTCCAAGACTTTGATGGAGTCAGCGCTACTGCGCAGGATTTGGTTTTTAAACCCTTCACTGTCGCGCAAGGCGTGCTCCGTCTCTTTGACAGCGGTGATGTCCTCGCACACGATCAGAACTACCGGTACCTGCTCTTCGTCGCGCACTCCCTGAGCGGTTTCCCGGACCCAAATCACGGTGCCATCCTTCCGGACCTTACGGAACTCCCAGCACATGGGGCGGCCTAGGTTGGAAAGACACAATTGCAGATTCCTGCGGACGGATTCGCGATCCGGCTCATAGAAGACGTTGAATACGGATTGTCCCAGTAGTTCATCCACCTGATATCCGAGTCGATCTGCACCAGAGCGGTTGACCGACAAGACCTTGCCATCGGAATTCACCATGAAATACATGACGGGATTATCGTCGAATAGCGCCCGATACCGTCGTTCGCTTTCAAGCAGGGCCGTTTCGACCTGTTTGTAAGCCGTGATGTCTTCGGCCAAACCCACGAGGCGATACACCACGCCGGAGTCGTCACGGATCGGGAAGGCACGATCCCAGATCCATCGCACCGATCCATCGGGGCGTAGAATCCGATACTGCTCGTCATAGGTACCCGTGATTTGCTTGTTCAAGGCGGCTTCCAGGATCCGATGACGATCTTCGGGATGGATGGCCTCCAGCCAGGATTGGGGCGATGCGTAGAGGCTCTCGCAGGATCGCATCCAGATTTCTTCGTAACCAGGACTGATATAGATCATCCGATTCTTCATGGGTTCGGTGATCCAGAACACTTCCCTGATGTGTTCTGCCAACTGACGAAACCGCTCCTGGCTTTCCTCCACGACGTGTTGGGCCTCCTTCTGCTCGGTCATGTCACGGAAGACGAGTACCGCACCGACCACTTCGTCGCCTTCACAGATGGGTGTGCTCGTGTATTCGACGGGGAAGCTTGTGCCGTCCTTTCGCCAAAACACCTCGTTGTTCACGCGGTGAACCAGCCCATCGTGGGTTGAGGCATAGATGGGACATTCCTCCGCAGGGTACGGGCTCCCATCTGGTTTGGAATGGTGAAGGACGCTGTGCATGTGACAGCCCAACAATTCCTCAACCCTGTAGCCGAGCATGGTCGCCGCACTGGGGTTGACAAATGTGGTGTGTCCGCGGTGGTCGAGGCCGTAGATGCCTTCTCCTGCCTGCGTCAGAATGAGCGAGTGCTGGCGTTGGAGTTGTGCCAGGGACTGCTCGGCCTTTTTGCGCTCAGAAATGTCGCGAATGATGCCGCTATAGTAGGTATTCTCCGTATTTTTCCAGGTAGCCAAGGAGAGCTCGATGGGAAATTCGGTTCCATCTTTCTTGAGCCCGTGCAACTCAACCAGGGATCCCATCACGCGGCCCTTACCCGTGGATTGCATACGCGCGAGGCCTTGCTCGTGAGCATGGCGGTAGCGTGCCGGCATCAGCAGAGTGAGAGGCTGTCCGATCACTTCTTCATCGGCGTAGCCGAAGAGCTTCGATGCAGATCGGTTCCACGAGACGAGCTGCCCGTGGCCGTTGGCCACGATAATGGCATCCGTGGCCGACTCCACCAGCGAGCGGAAGCGATCTTCGCTTTCACTGAGGAGGTGCTGCACACGTTCGACCTTGACGGCGAGTTCCTTGACCCCGATGGCGCGTCGAAGTGTTTGCCTGAGTTCCTCTCGATGATAGGGTTTCGTGAGATAGGCGAAAGCCCCTTCAGTCAGCGACCCCACGGTGCGATCCGCCGAGATATGAGCGGTCACGATGACGACAGGGAGAGAAGGGTCTTGGCGTTGGGTTTCTCTTAAGACCTCAAGCCCATCGCCGTCCGGCAGGCCCAAGTCCAGTAAGATGGCGTTGAAGCGACGAGTTCGAACGAGTTCAAGGGCGCCGGAGACAGTCCCGGCAACGGTGACAGTGTAGCCGTCATGATGGAGTAAATCCTGTAACCCGATGACGAGGTCCGGATTATCTTCGACGACGAGGACGGAATAGGGACTTGTTGCGGTGACCATTGAGACCTCAGCCCCCGTACCAGTTCGAGTGGCGAGTTGTCCTTGTCATCGTTCTGTCACGCTGCCCGGGCATTATTAACAGGACAAGATAACGAAAACTGCCCCCGTTGTCTGTAGGCCAGGTTACTACAAGACAACCATTCAGGATCCTGCTGAAACAGTCACTCATCTCACCCTCCCAACCCCTGCGCGCCGAGACGCGCCTTTCCCCATGCAGCGTGCTCGCGTCGTTCAGGCCCTCACTGTACAGAAAGAGATGTGGAGGGTAGAAAGGGGAAGCCATCCATTGCAAGGGCGGACAGTCCAAGCGAATTGCCGTCTGTATCTCCCGGCCCCTCATTCGTTGCAGCCTTGTTGGACGGTATCGACCCTCCATCGAATCATTGAATGGAGGGATGGCTGAAACCGGACTCCTAACCACCTCATGGGTGTGATCTCTGAAACAGTGATCGGGGTCTGTTTCCACCGGACGTCGGGCAAGATCGAACAACTCCCGACCGGGGAAAGTCTCTTGTCGGCGAGAGGTAATCGATCACAGAAAGCGTCTGTTGAAGGACGATGTGAACCAGGAAGGAGATGTCCACCTAAGTGGGTGGTTAGTGGTCGGATGCAAGTCCATGTGTCGGATGGCAATGGCATGGGGCGACCAATCCTCCTGGATAGGAAAGGGGCTCACTGCATTCAATGAAGTAAGAAAATAGCAAGAGCCGTGCTTGCTGTAGGTGCAGCGCTGATAGTGAAGTACTAGTCGCACGAAGATTATCGAGGTGGATAGGTCGAATCGGCTGAATCGGAAGATGGGGTCGTAGCGGAGTGCGTTCCTTGTCGTCGTCCACGCTTGAGAGGCGATACCCGTTGGGGGAAGACCCCTCCATTGACCTCCTCCATCTGGGCCACGATATCTTCGATCGCTTCGGCCACCAGCCCGGCTAAGGGACGATGGGCCGTCCAGTACACCGCGTTTCTGAGGCGTTCGATGAGTGCCGTCGGCAGGGAGACGGTGACTCGCTGGTTTTCAACAGAAGAAGGCCGCATCGTCGGCTGGTGGCTTCCATTGAGGACGGTGTGATTGGCGGACAGGGGTTTTTGCTGCATGTCTCTTTATGATTTCGGAAGTTGACGTTCCTTGGTCAAGCTGCGGCCCTGGACTGTTGGGGTGAAGATCCGCTGGGTTCGGACGCATTGCTCCGTTCGGGCGAGGCGCTCCCATTCTGCCTGTCCTGAATGTGCTGGTCGTCACCGAGAATGGCGAGCACCAGTACCCAGATGAGCCCGAGGAGTCCCAGCAGCATTGACCACACAATAATTTCTGGTGTCATGTGCGCATCTCCCTTCGTCGTGGAGTTGCAATTGGCTCAGTGAATACTCAGCAAGCCGCGTGCCAATCTGAAAGGGACAAGTCCTACCTCATCAGTTGCGTTTTTTCCAAGAATTCTCTCGCTGCAAAGGCTTCCATAGAGGATGGAACGCAGCTCACATGAATCGAAAACGATTCTGTGCTGAATCAAATTTGATTGACCGAATCACATAAAAAAAGTGGCGTGAGCGCACGTGCATCCGAACGTTTATGCCTGTAGCGTAGAGAAGTGTCCGAGGTGTGTCTTGAAGCTGTTGTGGATTGATTAACGAATGGGCGCCTGCACGGAACGAAGATCCCAATCCGCCACCGCGTGGAGACCGATCTGATTGAGTAATGCCGCACGTTGTCTCCGTAGCGATTGGTCTGACGGGTTCGAATCGATCAATTCACAGAGGCAGGCCATGGCGTCGTACCAAAAACCACGGATGGCATTCCGCAGCACGCTTTGCCGGTCGCAATTCAAATCGACCTCCATTTCCACGAGGCACGTGCTGAATTCACAGCGCTCGATCACCCCTCCGGCCACAATATCCTGCGACGGTGAATCGGGATTTCGAACCGCGGAGATGTACCAGCGATATTGCACGTCTGGTTCGAGTTTCAGTCCCAAATCCTTGAGGCTGATAGATTGAACTCCTGCCCGACTTGGTGTGGGAATCGGGCCTTCGTGCAGCGGCTTGATCGATCTGGTATCGATGAGCGTAAATCGGATGGGCAGGGACGTCGGCTTGGAGAGGAACCAGTTTAAGGAAGGGGCCTGCTTGACTGTCAGGCCGACATGGTCGGGAACAAGAGCCACGATCTCAGGATCCTTTCCATCTGTGCCTCGCAAGCCTCCGCCGACTCGCGCACGGGGTATGGTCTTCTTCTGCGGGGTATAGATCGGTAATGTCGGCTCTTCTGATGGACTGGCTTGAGCGAGGAGCAGTTGGTCAGTGGCAGGGGAGGCCGCTAGTTTTTCCGAACTGAAGCTCGGAAGACTGAGGATGATGCCCAGAGCACTGCAGATGACCATCAATGTCTTCACAAACGCCCCCAATCTAGCCCCCATGACTTCATCCACTGTCAGACTGTAGCACGCTCATCATGAGGATCAAAGCCAGTTGTTGAGCAAAAGAAACGCCGACCAGTAAGCCGGGTGTTCATAGACTCGATCCCCTAGGAGTCTCTGCTGTGCTAACTGCAATGCTTGTGCCTTTGACCGTTTGGGGTTCCGCAATTGTCTGTAGAATTCAGAGACCAGCTCAGCAGATGCCTCATCATTGATGAACCACAG
>JBBRRM010000188.1:0-6459 GCA_038275915.1 Nitrospirales bacterium | reverse complement strand
CAGTTCCGCCACGTTTCGATTCGCTTTCGCCACCCCAATCACGGGCACAGTCAAATGGCCCCGCTTGATCATGGCCTGCAAGGCGGGAAAGATCTTTTTGAACGCCAAATCGCCGGTGGCGCCAAACAGCACCAGTGCATCTGCATGTGACTCGGTCATCATTGCCTCCGGACTGATTCAAGATATCTCTACGAGATCCGTGTTCCCCTGCATGGAGGGACCATGCCTCCCATCCGTCGATTACCCAGGACGTGGTATTCGTCGACAATCTGCCTATGCCAACGCCCGTTCCATGATCGCCTTGAGAGTCGCGAGTCCCGCAGTGACATCGGAACCCACATGCACCCGCAACACCCGTCGTCCTCGTTTAGCCAGCACATGAAAATCTCCGCGTGCCTGTGCCGCTTTCACAACGCCGAAGGTATAACGCTGTCCCGGCACCGGAAGATCTGCCGCATCCTCGCAGGTAATCTGGAGAAACACCCCGCTGTTCGGCCCGCCTTTATAGGCCTGTCCAGTGGAATGCAGGAATCGGGGCCCGAAACCCAGACAGGTGGCCACGCATTTCCTGGCCCGGACAATATGGCGGATGCATTGGAGTCGTGCTTCATGTGCCGCATTCAACTCGACATAGGCCAGCACAGCAAAGTAGTCACCCGCCGCAAGTTGGTTCAGGTGGGCTGTGAGGTAATTCCCCAGTGAATGAGACTTGCCCATTTTAGCCTCGAGCGTTCCAACGTACGACGGATCGACATATAACCTGATACCTTGCTCCTCTATGATCGGAGATTCCACGGAGAGAGCCCCGGATTGTTCATACTCCTGCGTGATGTGTTTGGTCTCGATTTTGCTGGCTTCCACGTCAGGCTGATCGAACGGGTTGAGACCCATGATGGCACCGGCCACCGCCGTGGCAAACTCCCAACGGAAGAACTCACAGCCCAGGTCGTAAATGTCGGCCATCGAAATACGGACAACCGGCTGTCCCGCGCGCTCGAGCCCTTCAACCGCCGTGTCCTGGCTCTGTTCCGGTTCTGACTGCAACCGGATGTACACGAACACACGGTCAGCTCCGTAGACCTCCGATGTCCCGACCGCTTCACGATCGATCGGGATGATCCCCTTGCCCGATTTGCCGGTCGACTCGGCAAGGAGTTGTTCCAGCCAGGCGCCCAGGGTTGCTACGCCAGGCGAGGCAATAATCGTCACTTTATCGCGGCCTTCATTGGCGAGCAGGCCCAGAATCGTACCGAGCACCAGGCCGGGATTTTCCTCAACCGGCACATGGGAGGAACAGGCCTCCACCATCTCTTTCGCACGCTCGAGAATCCTGGCTACGTCGACGCCCATCACGGCCCCAGGCACCATACCGAAATTCGACAGGGCGGAATACCGTCCTCCGATATCGGGAACCCCAAAGTAGAGATGCTGAAAGCCGCTCACCTCCGCAGTCCGTTGCAACGCAGACCCTGGATCCGTGATCGCGATGAACCGCTGCCCCGCTTCTGTGGCTCCGACGATGTCCATGACTACGTGAAAAAAGTATTGCTTGAGAATGTTCGGTTCAAGGGTACTTCCAGACTTGCTCGAGACGATGAAGAGGGTGGTCGCGAGATTCAGCTTCTTCTCGACGGCTTTAATCTGAGCCGGATCGGTCGAATCCAGCACATGGAGTTCCGGATAGCCCTCCTTCTTCCCAAACGTCATTTTCATGACTTCAGGACAGAGACTTGAACCACCCATTCCCAAAACCAGGGCGTGAGTCAATCCTCTGCGCTTGGCTTCTTCTGCAAGGCTGGTGAAGAGTGAACGGTGAGCCAACTGTTCGTCGATGATCCCCAGCCAGCCGAGCCATTGGCCTTCATCCCGCCCAGTCCAGAGAGAGGAATCGCGAGACCATATACGTTGTACCTTACTGCCCTCCCCCCATTCATGAAGAGAGCTTCGCAGGCGAGCGGCGAAGGGAGCCGGCAACGTGTAAGTACATCCATGGAATTGAACGGGAGTACCAGCTTTGTCGTGGTCCTCGACAGCGGCAAGGAGCTTGTCGAACGCATCCTTGAATAGCTGCACCCCCTCTTCCAACAGTCGGTCAGTAATCTCCCTCAACGAAAAGCCCATTCGATCGAATACCAGCATAGTGGCCTCCGCGTCCTCTACACCTTCGATGAGCCGACTGTGCAAGCGTCCATGATCGCGAAATGCTTCAAAGGTCGCCGGAGGAACCGTATTGACCGTCTCAGGGCCGATGAGTTCCTCAATGTATTTCACGTCGCGATAGATTGGATTTTTTGTGCCGGTACTGGCCCAGAGCACCCGTTGGGTCATGGCTCCACGCCTGCGGAGGGCGTCCCAGCGCACACCGGAAAACAGTCCTTGATACCGTTGGTAGGCCAGCTTCGCATTCGCAATGGCGATCTTTCCTCGGAGAGTTTTCAGCAGAGCTTGCTCGATCTCTTTCGTCGAATTCTTGAGGCGTGCGGCGATCTCGTGATCGACCGCCGCATCGATACGACTGACGAAGAAGCTGGCTACACTGCCCACGCTCGCGACATCGCAGCCCCGAGCTGCCAACTGTTCCAGCCCCAGCAGATAGGCTTCGGCAACATCCTCATAGACCTTTTGTGAGAAGATGAGGGTCACGTTGACATTGATTCCTCTGCTGATCAGTTGCACGATGGCAGGAATACCCTCCGGGGTGGCAGGGACTTTGATCATCAGATTCTCGCGTCCGACGACCTTCCACAATCGGTGCGCCTCATCAACCGTTCCCCGAGTGTCTCGGGCCAAATGGGGCGAGACTTCCAGGCTCACATAGCCGTCGCGCCGCTTCGTTTGCACATAGACCGGCTGTAACAGGTCGGCCGCGGCCTGAATATCCTCGATGATCAAGTGCTCATAACGCCCTTTAGGATCGAGACCAGGCTCTCGCATCAGTAGGCGCAGAGCTTCGGCGTAGTCCGAACTACCACTGATGGCTTTCTCGAATATGGCGGGGTTCGACGTCACGCCGCACAATCCATCTTCCTCGATTAGACCTTTCAATGCTCCGCTGGCAATAAAGTTTCGCCCGATATAATCCAGCCAGACCGATTGCCCGAAAGTCTGCAGGGCACGAAGCGGATTCATCGTATTGGCATGGGAGACATTCATCGGGGCACCTCCTTAGAATTGTCGTTCTTTTTCGATGATGCAGACTTGGCTTAACTCAACACGAGAGGTCTATGAATGGATGTCAACAATTTCCTTTGTCCTGATTGCTCGTGTCCGGACCAGGGTGAGCCCGCATGATTCAGGCATACTCCCGCTCACGCCAAGACGGCTGGTCGTTCTACCGGCCATCTCTTCTGGTAGTGGCCTCTCCCCTTCTCATGTCGGTGCCCGATCTCAGACGCGTCGGGCCGGAGCCCGATTCCGGTCCGAGCAATCCCGATCCAGGTCCGATTGAAGGCGAGAGAGGGGATGTGGGTGAGCCCAGGTCAGGGCTTCGTGATGGGACATGGGATGCCGGCGGTTGGAACTTGGTTCCGCCGGGTGAGGAGGCAGGGCCCAGAGAATTCGGTTCGCGCATCCTCCGCGACAGGTCCGAAGAATTGATGTGGCGGTTGCTGTCCACACCACGAGATTGAGCCTGCGCGATGGCAGCCAGCATGACCAACGCCGTGAGCATGATCGAACTTGTCAGGACATATTGCATGGATACTTCCCCCCTCTGTCCGCTCACAAGATGATGAAGATGATGGATGATTTAAAGGATGACGACGCAAGACCTCATGTCTTGTGCATGTGAATCGAGCCGGAACACGAACCGGCAGCGCATGGTGGTGGTCACTCGAGTGGACTGAGTCTATGCTGGTCATTGCTCCCCGCATGGACAGTCTTGCTCGTACGCAGAGCTTCCATGCGTGAATCCGCGCCTGCTGGATTCAGCCCTGGGACGAGAGAGTGACGTCTCTCCAGCTCTCCGACTGTGCTCTGGTGGGTGGGATCAAGCCCCGGCACGTGACGCCCCCAGGCTTGTCCCGTATCTGATGAGGCCAGATTTTTTTCCATGACGTCTTGAGCCAGGGCTTCCGCTGTCGGCAGCTCACCGGCGTAGATGTCCGTCTCATATTCCGGGGTGGAGGCCGTCGCGAGCGAGGACCAGACAGACTGGCCAACCTCAGAAATATTGATATGCGTGCTGGTCGACAACCCGGGCCGGATGGGATGTTCCCTGAGTTCGTCCGCCGGCAAGGCAATACGCACCGGAACCCGTTCGACGATATGGATGAAGTTCCCGGTGGAATTGTCCGGCGGGAGCAAAGCAAACGGACTTCCGCTGCCTGGCACCAGCCCCTCGACGATCCCATGATAGGTTTGCTTCGATCCGTAGAGATTCACGTTCACCAGTGCCACCTGCCCCGGCCGCACATGCTCCAACTCCGTTTCCCGCAAATTCGCCTCGACCCACAAATGATCCAGGGGGACGATCGTCATCAGCGGAGTGCCCGGCTGGACTCGGTCCCCGACTTGCGCCTTCCGCTTCGCCACGTACCCGGAGACCGGCGCGCGGATCTGTTGGCGCGCATATTCCAAATGCGCTTCGATCAATTGGTGCTTTGCTAAATCGACGGCAGGATGGGCCATGACCGTCGTCCCACCGATCCGCGCGTCGAGCGTATCGAGTTCGGCCTGCGTCTCCCGTACCTCTGCTTCCAAAGCAAGAATTTTATCAGCGGTATTCTGGACGATCTGCTTGGAGATCGCGCCGCTCGGCGACGCGGCCTGATAACGATCCATGTCATGTCGAGCCAGATCCAAGCGGGCGGTCCGCGACGTCAATTTTTCTGCCAACTGCTTTCGTGTCATAAACAGCGCGGCAATATGGCGAACCTCTTCTCCGAGATGCCCTCGGGCGCGACCCAGTGCGGCATAGGCCTGATGCTCATCGAGACGGATCATAAGGTCGCCCCGATTCACGAACTGCGTCTCCTCGAACAGGACCTGCGTCACGATGCCGGACGCTTGGGCTGCGACGGGGACCAGATTGCCGGTCACATAGGCGTTATCCGTTCGGACCCAAAACCGGTCGTAGGTCCCCCAGTATATGGAATAGCCGATAGCGCTGATCAAGATCAGCACGGCAATAATCAGCAACTGGCGATTCCGCCGCGCTCGAATAGCCTTGGGGTGAATTCGAGACGTGGCTGGAGGAAGAGATGAACGTGGTTCCGATGTCGTGGTTGTTGTCGTGGTCATAGTCTTAGCTCGGGTTTTGCTTGGGTCGTTTCTCGACATCCGGGTTGTGATAGCCTCCGCCCAGCGATTCGATGAGACCAATCGCTGCAACGAGTTGGTCGCTTTCGAGCGCCCTCAATGCATATTCCTGCTCAAGCACCGGCTGTCGATGGATCAAGACCTCGCGATCATCGTCGAGACCATTGACCAGTCGGATCTTTGCGAGATGCCAGTCCTCACCCAACGATGCCAGCAGCCGCTTATGTGAAACCATCATTTCACGGGTGGTTTGCCAGGCGCTTAAACTGTCGGCCACCTCCCGCAGCGCATCCAGCAAGGTATCGTTGTACAATTCCACCGCCGCATCGTATTCCGCCCGTTGAGCGCCCAATTCTCCCCGGAGTCGACCGCCTTCGAACCAGGGCATGCGCAGACCTGGAGCCAGTCCATACGAGAAGCTCTGGCCACTGAAGAGAAAATTGGCCAGTTTGTCTGTGCCCTTCGCCAACGTCAGCGCATTGAACCCCACGAACCCGGTCAGATCGATCGTCGGATAGAATTGTGTCTTGGCAACCTTGACCAGTCTCGAAGCGGCATGAGCCCGGTAGAGGGCGGAGGCCAGGTCCGGCCGATGAACCAGCAGCCCCATAGAAAGATGATCGGGTGCTGGAATCTGATTGGGAATGATCGCGATCGGTTTTGCAAACAGGTGGGCCGCCTCATCCGGTCCCTTCCCGGCCAACCGCGCGAGCAAATGACGCTGCACATCAAGCTGATCGCGGACCGCCGCTTGGCGTTTGAACGCTGCTTCGTATTCTGCCACGGCGAGCTTCACGGGCTGATCATTATCCAGACCGAGACGGAACCGGGTCTCTGCCAGTGTCTGCAACTGGCGGCGAATACCCACGATAGTTTTCACGACCGTGAGTTGCTGTTGGAGGGCCTGCCCACGGAAATATGCGCGCGCGATGCCGGTGGTCAGCCGCAAACGCACCTCGGCTCGTTCCGCTTCCTCCGCCGCCGCATGTCCCAGGGATGCTTCAAGCATCGCCCGGTTCTTTCCCCAGAAATCGAATTCGTACCGGAAACTCAACGGGTTGATGATCCCATACATGATCCTGATTCCCGCAACTTCCTTATTCAGTGCGGCAAACACACCATGCTGGGAAATGCGCTCATAGGTGAGCGACGCGTCGGCCTCCAGGAACGGCAAGAGTCTCGCGCCTTCCACCTTCACCA
>JBBRRM010000187.1:0-6460 GCA_038275915.1 Nitrospirales bacterium | reverse complement strand
CAAATCTTTGAGTGTGTCGTTTAACGACGGTGCGACGACGATCACCTTCGCCCCCGCCTCCAACAACCGCTGAGTCTTTTCTGCCGCCTCCTCGTCCCCCCCGAGCACAAGCACCAGATACCCTTTTACATCCAGAGTAAGCGGAAAACCGGAATTTGCAGCCATGGATATGTCCTCCCAATTCAATCGTGGGGCGTATCATACAACACCCGCTTTTGCAGCGTAAACCGTACCCTCCCCTTTTCTACCGCCCCCCGCTATAATGCGCCGAAGTTCAGAGGGCAGTCGTAGAGGAGAGTTGAGACTAAGGTCCAGAGTAATCCCGCAGGATGCTCAAAAAGTCCTCCAACTAGGCCGCAGGCGAGTCAAAACCGGAGGCGTACCCTCTCGTACGTTGAGGATTTTGACGAGCCGAGAACGACGTTGGAGGGCTTTTTCAGCATCCTGCTAGAGTGAGAAGGAGATAAGGTGGCCGCATACACAACTCGAAGTTTAAGCCTGACCGCCGCAATTATCGGCCTTGCTGCAGGAGCAGCCTGGCTGGGCCTTGCCCACAGTTGCGACCCGGAGACCCGCGAGGCGGTGATTGCCGGACGCGTGATGATCGCGCCGGCTCTGGTCGATCAGGTACGTCCAACCGATGTCCTGTTCGTGATCGTACGGCGGCCCGGCGGTGCCCGTCCCGTTGCAGCGAAGCGGATCGACCATCCGCAGTTCCCCGTTTCATTTGAACTCACCAATGCCGATGTGATGGTGCAGGGCTCTGAGTTGCGCGGAATGCTGGATGTGGTGGCCCGATTGGATCGAGATGGACAGGCCGGCCCGGCACAGCCAGGCGACATCGAAGGCCGCTACGCCAAGAACCCGACGTTACCGGGGGGACGGGACTTTGAAATTACGCTGGACACGGTGCGGTAGCAGGATGCAACGGCAAGGCCGCAGCTTGAGATAGGCTGAGGTTAAGGTTGAGCGAAGATCTGACTGTCATCAACTCAGCCTTAGCCTTAGCCTAAACCTTAACCTCTCTGTAATGCTGTCGCGGTTTCTATGTGTCAGCCGGGTCGGCGTCCAATTCCATATTCCAATAGAGATAGTCACGCCAACTTTCCGGCGTATTCCGAATCCCGATGGTAATGGTCACAATCGGACTCCAGCGCGGCTTGGCCGGCTTCTTCATGAGCCGCATGCCGGCTTCATCGGGTGTGCGACCGCTTTTTTTATTGTTGCAACGCCAACAAGCCGTGACGATGTTTTCCCAGGTCTTTCGCCCGCCTTTGGCGATAGGAATGACATGATCGAACGTCAGTTCCTCAGTCCGGAACTTATGGCGACAGTACTGGCAGGCGTAGCCATCTCGCGTAAAGATATTGATGCGGGAGAATTTGACCGCCCGGTGGCTATCCTTGAGACGGACCAACTTGAGGAGCCGCATGACGGAGGGAAGTCTGAACGAAATCGAGACCGCGTGAACCTCTCGGTCGTAGACCTCGAGGACTTCAACCTTCCCCTGCCAGAGGAGGGCAATCGCTTTTTGCCAATGAACGACACGCAGGGGTTCGTACGATGCGTTGAGCAGGAGGGTCATTTCCATGCAGCAACCTCATTCCAACCGAGGCTCCTTGGTGTGAGAGCCTGGGTTTAGTCTTAGGACGCGTACTGTTTCTATGCCATAAGCCTCGCTCGAAATCAAGTCAGTGACGGATCTAGGGAGTGGGCCTCTCCCATCCGCCAAGCCTCCAAGGAGAAGGATCGGCGCCATGACTGAGTTTGTCACCGTCGCACGGGTTGGGGATATTCCGCCGGGAACCGGACGGACGGTCGAGGTCCAAGGGGTCTGGATTGCCCTGTTCAATGTCGACGGATCCCTCTACGCCGTCGACAACACCTGCCCGCATGCGGGAGGACCGCTCGGAGAAGGCCACCTGGAGGGCCATGTCGTCGAATGTCCGTGGCACGGATGGCAATTCGACGTTCAAACCGGCAAACGACCGGAGAATCCGAACATCACCGTCGCCTGCTGTCTCGTACGCGTTGAAGGGAACGAGGTTCAAGTCGCGCTACCGGAGAACTTCACATAGCAGGCTGAGAAACAGAAGGCAGATAGGCTGAGGTTGAGGTTGAGCGAAGATCCGACTGTCATCAACTCAGCCTTAGCCTAAACCTTCCTAATAACGCTGGAGGATTTTTTCAGCATCCCGCTAAGGCTCGGTATCCGGCTCTTTCGGAGTAACACCATCTGCAGGGAGCGATGCGGCATTGACCTTCTTCATCGAGAGATTGGCATGCCAAATGAACTCCCGCTCGAACCATTGACCGGTGGTACCTTGGTCTCGCAACTGAATCCTCACCTCGTACAGATCCCCCTCCACCTGCTTGACCCGCCACTCACCCAACCGGGCGACCCGATTGCGTTCGCTCATAGAACGTACGTGCTCGGTCATCGCCTGAAGAATCGTGGGATAACCCAGAGCCCGATGGGTTTGCACCAGCGCCAGGGCCTCGGCAGCCCGATGATCAGCCATGGGATTCAGTGACGGGGGCTGTATCCAGAAATAGTACAGCCCGCCCAAAACCAGGACTGCGACAACCGCATAGTGGATGATCTTCACCATCGAAAACGAAGCATGGGCAGAACCGGCGGAGGATTCATTCGGTGGCATGGACATCCTGTGACTAGGGTTCGAGGAGAAGAGGCGGCATCGCACATCATCGCGCTGCATCTTAGGAAGAGCACCAACGCGATGTCAATCTGACGGAGCAGGTCAGAAGGACCGCCCGGCATGCGGCTTGTACGTGTGAAAGTGGTTATGTTACATATACCGGTCTAGTCGACACATTTGTATCCTGAGGCGGTGAATCACCCATGAAATTTTTTCTCTACGCGGACCATCTCAACCCCACACAGCTGAAACGTCGCGCACCGGAACATCAGTTCCTCATGCTGGCCACCCTCCCCGAACACACCATTAAATTTTGCCGATGGTCTTCGCAATGGAGATGCGGCCTCGCCAGCGTCGCCCCCTCACCGGGAGAACAGGTCTGGGGAGCGGTCTTCGAAGTGACGGAAGAAGACCTCAAGCTCATGGACCAATTCGAAGATGATGTGCCGCCCAGTGCCTTCCGCCAGGTCCAAGTCACTGTCATGACAGAAGGCGGCGAGAAAATGCTCGTCACCACCTATGCCGCGACCCCCATCGGCAAGTTCAAACCCAAAGCGCACTATCTCGATTGGGTGATGAAAGGCCTCAAGCATTGGAAGTTGCCCGAAGAGGCCATTGAGTTGTGGAAATCGTTCGCGCCGATGACGCCCATAGCCTAGCAACGCATCCGCTCATTCAGTCCAAAGGAGAATCCATGCCGAAACCCAAGTATCATATCGTCGTCTGCACCAATTCCCGTCCCCCGGGCCACCCGAAACCCTCCTGCGGCAGCGCCGGATCGGCCTCCCTGCTCATGGCTTTTAACGTGGGACTTATGCAGAATGGTGTGACACCGGGCGAGGTTCTCGTCAGCGGCTCTTCCTGCCTCGGCCCCTGCGAGCAGGGACCGACGGTCGTCATCTACCCGGACGGCACCTGGTACTCCAAAGTGACGGAAGCAGACGTGGCGACCATCATCGATGAACACATCAAGGGCGGAAAGCCGGTCGCGAAGCTGAATCCGGACGCGGTCTGGAATAACTCTTAAAAAAAATCTCAACCGGAGGATGATCAAACAGGTCAGACCTCTCACCCGCCCAACCCTGGCGGCTATTTCACCCGCCCGCCCTGGTCTGCCAAGACAGACTCTTCGCCCTGGGGCGCGCCTTGTCCCTAGCGAGACCGCAGCGTGTGAGATAGGCTGAGGCTAAGGGTGAGCCAGGATGAACTTTTTTGTCAGCCTCAGCCTTCCGTCCACGCTGGCAGCCTTTTTCAGCATCCTGTGAGAATCGATATGGGTAGCCACGCCGCTCAAGAACACAAATCCCATGCACCCAAGTCAGTCGGGTGCATGGTGATTACCTGCAGCGATACGCGAACCCCCGACACCGATACCAGCGGCCAGCTCATTCACAAACTGCTCAAGTCGCAGGGGCATACGGTGGCGGCCTACCACCTCGTCAAAGACGAACCAGCCCGGATCAAAGACCGTATTCAGGAAGGCCTGGCGAACGACGCAGTCCAAGCCATCATCATCAATGGCGGGACCGGTATCTCGAAAAGGGATTCCACCTTTGAAGCTGTGGATGCGATGCTGGAAAAGCGATTGGTGGGATTCGGCGAGATCTTCCGCTATTTGACCTACGAGGATATCGGCTCCCCTGCGATCATGAGCCGCGCCACGGCGGGAATCATCAAAGGGCGTATTCTCTTCTCCACCCCCGGCTCCGAAAACGCCGTCAGGCTCGCCATGGAAAAACTCATCCTGCCAGAACTCGGCCACCTAGTGAAAGAACTGACCAAGTAGCTTAGAAGTAAGTGGTTAGGGTGAGGACGTGATCCAAGATTTGTTCATGGCGCTCTTAATTTTTCATTCTCCGCCGCACAGGATGTTCAAAACGGTCTTCCAGCAAGGCCGCAGGGAGCATGGCGACTGAGGCGTACCCTTGGGGTACGTCGCAGGGAGACATGCGACCGAGAACGAAGCTGGAAGCCGTTTTCACCATCCGTCAATCTTGCCCGATTTTTGGTTCAGAATACATCTCCTCCTGCGAAATCTTCGATTGCGCATATCGCTTATAAAACATGAGTAGATCCCGCACAGAAATCACTCCCACAATCTCCCCGGCTTTGGTCACCGCGAGGTGGCGCACGCTCAAGTCGCCCATCATATCCTGGGCATCATCAACCGGTTGACTCCCCTCGATCGTGCAGATGGGGCTCGTCATAATCTTCTCGACGGTCAACTTGCTCAGATTCTTATTGGTTGCGACGGCACGTCGGACAATATCCGTATCGGTCACGATCCCGACAAAGTTCTTCCCCTTCTTCACCAACAGCGACCCCACCCGCTCAGTCTGCATTTTTTTGGCTGCACTCACAATCGACACACCAGGCCCCACGGTCTTAGGCTGCTTGTTCATGATCCTCGCCACTGTGGACATACTTCCCCTCCTCTTTCATCGATAGTTCCGACTGTAAACACCTGTCATTATTCAAAGGGTAACCAGAAGTCGCGAGCGAAGGATGCTCAACACGGTCATCTTTCTCACCCGCCCAACCCTGGCGCGAGATGCGCCTTGCCCCAGGCAAGGCCGCAGGGAGCATGGTAACCGAGTCGTACCCTCTGGGGTACGTCGCAGGGAAACATGGCGACTGAGAACGAAGTTGGAGATCGTTTTGAGCATCCGTCACACCGTCAGCACTATCTTACCGAAAAACTTCCTACTAATCATCAGCTCCTGTGCCGCGCGAGCCTCCTGAAGTGGAAACGTGCGGTCGATCACCGATATCAACCGTCCCTGCCCCATGAGTTCCAACACCTTGACCAGTTCCGCGCGTGTCCCCATGTAGGAGCCCTTAATCGTGAGCTGCCTGGAAAAGACATAGCGCAGATTGAGCTTCACGTCTCCCCCCGTCGTGGCGCCACAGGTGATCAAGCGCCCGCCCTTCGCGAGAGACATCAGACAGCTGTCCCAGACATCGGGGCCGATATGCTCGATCGCGACATCGACGCCATGTCCTTCGGTCAATAACTTCACGCGCTCCGAGACCTTCTCCTTGGCATGATTGATCACGGCGTCTGCACCCAGGATGACGGCTTTGGGAATCTTGTCATCGGAGCAGACCGTCGTGATGACCCGTTCCCCCGCGAGTTTGGCCATCTGAATCGCCATCACGCCCACTCCACTTCCCGCCCCCATAATCAGTACCGTTTCGCCATGTTGCAGACCGGCCAACGCAAACAGCATGTGCGACGCGGTCACCGAGACGAGAGGAAATGCCGCCGCCTGCTCAAACGACAGGTTCTCGGGAATCGGGAGCACATTGCGAAAGGGAACTTTGACATACTCGGCATAGCCTCCGTGCACAATGGCTCCGAGCAATCCATATGATCGGCAGAAGTTGTCTCGACCGGCGAGGCAGGCATCGCATCTCCAGCAACTGATCCCCGGCAACACAACCACCCGCTGTCCCACAGTGATCCCGTCGACGTGAGAATCGACTTCTTCGACGATCCCCGCCACATCGGACCCCGAGACGTGAGGCAGCGGCATCGGATAGGCCGGATTTCCCTCCCTGACCCAGATGTCGAGATGATTCAACGCACAGGCCTTGACTCGGACCAGAACCTCCTCCGGACCGATCTTCGGGACGGGCAGATCCTCGTACGAAAGTTTGTCCGGTCCTCCATGCGCGCGAAAGAGTACAGCTTTCATCAGACATCACCTCCCTAGCATGAAGGGTAAGAGGAGTTCTTGAATCGTCGATCTTGCAGGATGTTCAAAAAGTCCCTCCAGCAAGGCCGCAGCGAGTGAAGA
>JBBRRM010000186.1:0-6461 GCA_038275915.1 Nitrospirales bacterium | reverse complement strand
ATCAGGGGACCGGTTGTGTCCACATCGCGCCGGGTCACGGCATGGAAGACTACATTCTCGTCCTTGAGTACAATGCCACGGCTTCGCCCGGTGAACGGCTGGAGATTCTGGCGCCCGTCGACAACAGCGGCCGGTTCACCGACGTCGTGAAAGAATTTGCCTGCCAGCATGTGCTGAAGGCCAATCCGAAGATTGTGGAATTCCTGCAGGGCAACGGACGATTGCTGGGCCATGGGACATTGAACCACGCCTATCCGCACTGTTGGCGTTGCAAGAATCCCGTCATCTTCCGCGCCACAGAACAGTGGTTCGTGTCGATGGAGACGAACGAACTTCGGAAAGAGGCGTTGGCAGAGATCGAGCGGGTCCGTTGGATTCCGGCGTACGGCCGTGATCGGATCAATGGGATGATCGAGAACCGCCCCGACTGGTGTTTGTCGCGTCAGCGTGTGTGGGGCGTGCCGATTCCCGGCTTCACCTGTGCCGGGTGCCGGTCTGTGCTGGCCGATCCGATGGTGATCGAGCACATAGCGACATTGATGGAATCCAAAGGGGCCGATGTGTGGTTTGAGCAATCGGCTGCCGAGCTGTTGCCTCAGGGCACGGTCTGTCCGAAGTGTGGGGGGAAGGCATTCGAGAAGGAACGGGATATTCTCGACGTATGGTTCGAGTCGGGCGTCAGTTATGCGGCGGTGTTGAAAGCACGGAAGTGGTGGCCGGCTGATCTCTACCTCGAAGGGTCGGATCAACATCGAGGGTGGTTCCATAGCGCCTTGCTGGCCGGGGTGGTCACCGATCATCGTGCACCATACAAGGCGGTTCTAACCCACGGTTTCGTCCTCGATGGGCAGGGCAAAAAGATGTCCAAGTCGGCGGGGAATGTCGTCGCGCCGCAGGACGTGATCAAACAATCTGGCGCAGAAATCCTGCGTCTGTGGGTTTCAGCGCAGGATTATCGAGATGACCTTCGGATCTCTCCTGAAATCCTCTCCCATCTCATTGAGGCCTATCGAAAGATACGGAATACCTGTCGCTTTCTGCTGAGTAATCTGTACGACTTCGATCCGGGGAGGGACCGAATCCCCTACGAACAGTTGCCTGAATTGGACCGTTGGGCTCTGCATCGATTAAGCGAGCTGATTCCGCGGATTCGGAAATCCTATGACGACTTTGAGTTTCACACGATTTTCCATGCGCTCAACAACTTTTGCTCGGTGGATCTGAGCGCTGTCTATCTCGATATTCTGAAGGATCGTCTGTATACGTTCCGGGCGGACTCGCCGTTGCGTCGAGGATCGCAGACCGTGCTCTTCGAGATCGTTGTCGCCATGACGAAGCTGATGGCCCCGGTATTGAGCTTTACGGCCGAAGAGATCTGGCGGACCTTGGCTGCGCAGCTGGGAGGGCGTCTTGGAGCAAGCAGTGTCCATCTGAGCGAATTTCCAGAGGTCCATCCCCAGTGGCAGGATTCCGCACTAGCTCAGCGATGGGACCGGCTGTTGAATTATCGCACGCAGGTGCAGGGCATACTGGAGGGAAGCCGGCGGGATAAAGTGATTGGATCTTCGTTGGAGGCGACGGTGGAACTTCAGGCCGATGCTGACACATACGAGTTTCTTCAGCCCTATCAGAAGGACCTGACCACACTCTTCATCGTGTCTCAGGTCAAACTGATTCCCAGTGGTGAGGCAAAGGGTCAGCTTGTGATTGCAGCGACCAAGTCCTCTTTCGGAAAATGCGAACGTTGTTGGAATTATCGTGACGCAGTGGGGAAAGACCTGAGCCACCCCACCTTGTGCGACCGTTGCGCGGAGGCGGTACAGTGATGCGCCGGTCCTTGCGCTATCTGCTCCTGGCGTTGCTCGCTGGCACGATCGTGGTGACCGATCAGGCAACGAAGCTGTCCATCATGGAGTCGATGCGGCTGCATGAGTCCATTCCGATTGTTCCCAATCTCTTCAGCTTGACCTATATCCGCAATCCTGGTGCGGCCTTTGGGCTGCTGGCCGGCAGCAGCAATGCCTTTCGTATGGTGTTTTTCGGGGTCACCTCGCTGTTTGCGTTGGCTTTACTGGGCACGATCCTCTTCCGGTTGCCGGAGAAAGATTGGATGGGGCAGCTCAGTATTGCCGGAATTCTTGGGGGAGCGATCGGGAATCTGATCGATCGACTACGATATGGCGAGGTGATCGATTTTCTCGATGTCTATGTGGACTCGTACCACTGGCCGGCCTTCAATGTTGCCGACTCGGCGATCAGCGTCGGGGTCGTCTTCTTGATCATCCATTTTGCCTTTGAAGAGAAAGGCGTGGCTGTGCCTCAAGAACTCCCGCCCGCCTCCTAGCAGGCTGCTGAAAAGGCCGCTTTTCTCACCCCCCCGACCCCGGCGCGCCGAGACGCGCCTTTTCCCGTGCTTCATCTCGGCTCATCGAAATCCTCAACGTACCCATGAGGTACGCTTCCGGTTTCGATTCGCCTGCGGCCTTGCTGGACAGACTTTTTGAGCAGCCTGCTAAAATCCAAAAATGTAGAAGACGGCGATGCCTATCAAGATGCGGTAGTAAGCGAACGGGCGGAGGGTATGGCGCTTCACGAACGAGAGGAAGGCCGCGATCACAATCCAGGCGACGAGGAACGACACGAACATCCCAATACCGAGCGCCAGATAGTCTTCCTGCCGGAAGACATCTCGTGACTTCCACATTTGATAGCACGTTGCCACTATGAGGGTCGGGAGTGCGAGAAAAAACGAGTACTCCGTTGCGACCTTTCGATCCAATCCTACTAAAAGCCCTCCGATGATCGTGGAGCCGGATCGGGACATGCCGGGTAGCAGTGATGCGCATTGGGCCACACCGATCCAGAACGCCGATGTCAGGCTCACCTGTTCGAGCTGGTGAACCCGTGCCTGGTCGCGACGCGCTTCGACGGCGAGAATGATCAGGCCTCCGACAATGGAGGAGGCAGCCACGGTTTGAGGCGTAAAGAGATGGTTCTTGATCCAGCTATGGGTGAGGAACCCGATTGCGGCCGCTGGTAAGAACGCGAGCCCGACTCCGATGAGAAACCAGAGATTCTGATGAGTCGCCCAGGAGGTGTGAAGGATGGTCGACCACGGGGTCGTTCCTCGTGTACGGATCATGGCGGAGACGTCCTGCTGGTCCCGGCCGGCTTGTCCAATCATGGACGCGAGTTTCTTTCGTTCATAGGCGATGACAGCCAGGATGGCACCAAGCTGGATCGAAATCTCGGCGCTCGCAGCGAGGTCTCCCTCGAACCCTAAGAGGTGGCCGACGAGAATTAAATGGCCGGTCGAAGAGACTGGTAGAAACTCTGTCAGTCCCTCCACGATACCCAAGATCGTGGCGAGACCGGGACCCCATTCATTCATATCCGGTCTTTCTAAACTAGGAGGCATTCAGATGGCGAGTCTCGCGCATATTCACAAAGTGGCGACAGTCCGTCAAGCAAGGAGACGAATAGACACAGGTCTTCATGATGATCGTCACAACGCAGGGCTGGCAAACCTATTGACAAAGTGGAAGGCTTGGCATACACACAACACTATACGTATAGGTATCGTACTACCCTCTCATACCGGCAGGCATGTCGGGTGAAGAGCGGTGGCCGGCACCTGTTGAAGATACCACGCTCAGTGGGAGGGGAGGTTCGCATGAAGTCAGGGTGGATGACGGCGATCGTGATGATCGGCGCAGTCGCAATGGTCGGCTGCGTCAGTCAAAAGAAATATGAAGAGGCGATGGTCGACGTCGATTCGGCTAAATCCGAATTGGAGCGGACTCGCGCGCAGAAGAATGCCTTGGAGCAGCAAGTGAAGACGCTCAAGGATCTCAATGTGAAATTCGGGAACGAAGCCCAGGTCGCCCACGACGAGCTTGAGCGTATTCAGCATGGCCGCGACAAAGAACGCGGCAGCGTCGAGGGTCGGACCAAGGAACTCGAAGACCGTGTGAAGCAGCTCTCCCTGCAGAATCGGGGTGTGCGTCAGGAATACGAGGATGTGAAGCGGCATAACGAAACCCTCAAGTCCCTGGTTGCCCGCTATCAGAAGGAGTTGAAAGATCAGTCACGGTCCGTGACAGGTGCTCTTGGACCTTCTGTGTCGTCCTCCATTCCTACTCCTGCTCCTGCTCCCGGAGTGGCACCTGCTTCCCCGGCGATGAAGGCTCCTCAGGCCATGCCGTCGTCCATGAACGTCAATAAGGCGTCGGCCGGTGATATGGTGCTCGTGCTCGGTCTCCCCAAAGACATAGCAGACCGCATTGTGACGAATCGTCCGTATCGGGTGAAGGGCGAATTGGTGGCCAAGAACGTGGTGCCCAAGGAAACCTTTGATATGATCAAGGATCGCATCAGCGTCAGTCCCTAATTGGCGCCATTGTCCGACGAGTCTGACAGGCCGTCTGCCGATTGGCGGGCGGCCTGTTTGTTTTTCTAACAGGATGCTCAAACCGTCCGCCAGCGGCATTCTCGCATTGCTTAAGGCTCAACGCTGAGTAGGAGTTTCTCGGAAGTCGGAAACGCTGGTGGGGCTTTTCCGTTCGCCAGGACCCATTGCAAGGGCAAACGTCCCACACGAAGTGAAGTCTCGCCTCTTTCAGCATACTGCAGGGTACATGGTGGCCATTAAGTTCTGCTGTGCCCAAATGGTTCTCCCGCAGTCTGCTAGATCCGTAGGGAGGCTGTTTCGGCCAGGTGAATCCCCGCACTCTTATTGATACAATGCACTGCAATCAGGCGAGGGAAGTGGAGACCGAGTCAATGCGCCGAGTTATCCTTATCGTTGCTGTTCTAGTCGTCGGACTCACCATTGGCGGCTATGTCTTTTTCAATGGAGAGCGTAAAGCTCCGATTCGATATCGAAGCGCCGCAGTCGAGCGAGGCTCCGTCATTTCGCTCGTGACCGCGACAGGAATGATCAACCCTGTCGTGTCCGTTCAGGTTGGGACGCAGGTGTCAGGTATGATCAAGAGCCTGCATGCCGATTTTAATTCGGTGGTCAAGGCCGGCGATATTGTGGCCGTCATCGATCCGGAACCCTTCAGGGCTCGTCGCGAACAAGCCGCCAGCAATCTTGAAATGTCGAAGGCGAATGTCGCCAGAGCCAAAACTGATTTGGCTCAACGCCAGCGTGAACTGGATCGGGTGAAATCGCTGGTAGCGCAGCAGTTCGTCTCTCAGAACGACGTCGACGTCGCGGCGACCAACTTCCAGGCCGCGGAGGCGCAGGTGAATGTGGCAGGCGCGCAAGTGAAACAGACTGAGGCGGCCTTGAATGCCGCAGAGTTGGACTTGAAGTACACCGTCATTCGTTCGCCCGTAAATGGGATCGTGGTCGCCAGAAATGTCGAGGTTGGTCAAACGATCGCGGCCAGTTTTGCGACGCCGAACCTCTTCTTGATTGCACTCGATCTGACGAAGATGCAAGTGGACACCAACGTCAGTGAATCAGATATCGGAGGGATTGCAGAAGGGAAAGAGGCAACCTTTACGGTCGACGCGTACCCAGGCTCTCCATTTTCCGGCACGATCCGCCAGGTCCGTCTTGCCCCGATCAATGTGCAGAATGTGGTGACCTATAATGTCGTGGTGAGCGTAGAGAATCAGGATCTCCGCCTGAAGCCGGGAATGACGGCGAATGTGTCCATCATAGTGTCTCAACGAGACGCGGTGCTCAGAGTACCGAATGCGGCGTTGCGCTTCACACCTCCGATTGCGAGCCAGTTCGAGCGCCCCGAGCTCGGAGGCAAGCCAACCAAGGTACAGGGTGCAGAGCAAGCAGCTGGAGTCGGCAAAGGGGGTATGGCACCAACTCGCACGATTTGGAAACAGGGATTGTCCGGGGAACTTGAGCCCATTCATGTCCAAACGGGCATTTCTGATGGGCTGGCAACGGAGATCGTGTCGGAGGAATTGTCTGAGGGCGCGCTGGTGGTCGTGGGGATCGACCGACCAAGAGGCGATAGAAGTGCGAGCGATCTCCCTCCAGGATTTGGAAGTGGCGGGCAGCGGGGCTCTTCTCGCAATCGTGGAATGTAGCAAACCCGTGAAGCATATCTCCCCACACGCGATTCACACACGACGAACGAGACCGGCGAGACGAGGCGGAGTTCAGCTCTGTCCGCGGTACCCCTTTGTCGCATGTCTCGCGCTGTACGAGAAACGCCAATGAGCTCGCTGATCGAATGCGAAGACGTGTGGAAAATCTATCGGGTCGGCGACGTGGAAGTCCACGCGTTGCGCGGACTGAGTCTCACGATTGAACAGGGTGAGTTCGTCGCCATCGTAGGGGCCTCCGGTTCCGGTAAGTCCACCCTGATGAATATTCTTGGCTGCCTCGACCAACCCACGAAGGGGCATTATCGGTTGAACGGGATCGAGGTGGGGAACCTGAAGCCCGATCATTTGGCCGATATCCGCAATCAGCAGATCGGGTTCGT
>JBBRRM010000185.1:0-6478 GCA_038275915.1 Nitrospirales bacterium | reverse complement strand
TTCCCGGGCGGGGCGGAGTGCGACTCGTGCCATCAGGTAGCTGACGACGGGAGCAACGATTGCCAGTGCTGCGGATCCCACGAGAAGTCCTATCCGGAGGTTCGCGAATCCCTGTTCCGCGGCGTTGATGGCGCTGGCGCCGTCTGCTTGAGCGGAGTCGAAGTCGAAGGTGCCGGTCACATACAGGTAGATTCCCACGGCAAACGACCAAAACAACAGAAGTTGGATGAGGGTGAAGGCGAGCGTCAGCCATCGAATCGCTCTACGAAATATCACGCTGGGTGGCAATCAGGTAGCCGAAGCCTCGGACGGTTTCAATAACGTCCGCCTCACCGGGGAGGCTAATTTTCTTGCGCAGGTAACGAATGTAGGTCTGCACGACGTTACTGAATCCCTCGTAATTGTTGTCCCATGCGTGGTCGATGAGTTCGCTGGCGCTGACTACTGTCCCCGCGTTGCGCATCAGGTACTCGAGAACCGCGAATTCCTTCGCCGTCAACGGGATGACACGATCGGCTCGGTGCGCCGCACGTGTTGCAGGGTCCAGGCTGAGGTCCCCTACCTGGAGGATCGGGGCATCCGCGTGGGGTGCGCGCCGCAAGAGCGCGCGCACCCGGGCGAGCAGTTCAACCAGATGGAATGGCTTCACCAGGTAGTCGTCTGCACCGGCATCCAGTCCTTCGACCTTTTTCCGTGGTGAATCCAGGGCAGTCAACATCAGAATCGGAACGGTCCTGTTTGTGCTTCGCATGATCCGGCAGACTTCCATCCCCCCACCGGGTAATCCCGGGAGGAGCAGATCGAGGATGACGAGGTCGTAGGTTTCAATCTCGAAAGCAGTGACTGCTGGTCGCGCCGAATGGACGACATCGACCGCGTAGCCGGCTTCGGCAAGTGCCCGCCGGACAACATCGGCAATTCGAGTATCGTCCTCGACGACCAGGATCCTCATTGAGTGTCCTCCCTAGTCGACTTTCTCACCGGTGCCGGGCGACTTCTTCGCGGTTGCGGTCGCAACCTTCATTCCGGTGGCGTTAGCCTCGATCGTGAAGTCCACCTGATTCGTAGAACTGCGGTAGACACTGAACTTGTTTTCAGGATAGTGGCCGGAACCACTCTGGTTGTCGAAGAAGATGGTGGTTTCGGAATTCGGAGCCAGAGTGAGTGGATCGAGCTTCTGATAGTAGGCCTCCGTCTTACCTGTCGTGGCGTCCTTCTGCTGATAGTAAATTTCCAGCCCGCCCAGGCTCTGGCTGGTGGCATTCTTCAGGGTGACTTGTAACCGGTCAGCCATTGCGGTGCCGGTGGCAGGGTCAACGTTGTCTTCGACCATCGCACTGGTGATGCTCAACCCCGGCGTTGTGCCGGTGTTCGTGATCGGGTTCGCTGTTACCGGGAGCACGGTACCGGCTGTCGATTCGGCTGCAATTGGTGCGACAGTGCCGGTACCGGAGCTGCTGGTGATTTGCCAAACCGCAAGCACGCCGATGACCACGGCGAGGATTGCCGCGATGGGGATGATCTTTTTCCAGTTCATGATTCTCTCCTGAGTAATGCGCGTTTGGTCGTTGCGATCCCGGTGAATGCTGCTGCAGCCAGGAAGGCGAGGGTAAGGGTGATCGTGTAGGGGAGCATGCTCCCCCAAACATCACTGACGGGCTGCTGATTGTATTGATCTTTGATGCCGAGAAAGGCGAATGCCGGCCGTTCAAAGTGCTTGGTGATCGAAGAGACTTCCAAACCGTTTCGGACGTTGTCGAAGCCGGCGAAGTTTGCCATCACTGCTTTCTCGTCAGGCTTGGCGACGGCGAGGCTCTTGAATAGCCCACCCGGGACCTGGTTGTCGGGATCCATCGTGTCGCCGATCTGGGGAATGATCAGCACCACGATGAGCCAGGCGACCAAGGCGACCATCAGCCCGGTACTGGCCCTCCGCGCAAGTGCGGCAAACCCCATGGCAACGCAGCTCCACACCATCAGGTAAAGCCAGGCAATAATCCCGGTGAGGACGAGGCGCTCAAGATCGATGAGTTGGAGCGGCGCGTTGCCGACGACCACCAGGGCCACAATCATGACGGCGAAGACACCGACGGTTACCGCGGCCCACGCCACCGCAAAGGCCAGCGTCTTTCCGCCTGCCACGGCGAACCGGGAAACGGGGCGCGTGAAGATCAGGTGGAGCGTCCCGTGTTGCTTCTCCTTCGCAACGGTGCCATAGCCGATGATGATGGCAAACAGCGCGCCGATGAGCTCAAGGTATTCGATGCTCCCGCGCAGCAACTGCAGGGGGAACAATTGTGGCGCCGGTGGTGTCTCCGTGCTGCCGCTTCGTCGGAGGGCATCAAGGTAGACGTTGTAGTCACCGATCTTAACCCGGAAGTCGAGGGAGGCGACTATCACGGAGAGGATCATCACCACAGCGAGGAATCCGAAGAGGATGAGGTAGAACCGTGTTCGTTTGAGGTCCGTCAGTTCCCTGCGAGCGATCACTAGGAGGCTATTCATCGAGGGGGCTCCGCATCCGGTCGCGCTGTGTGGTGAGTAGAACAACGAGCAGGCTGACGGCGAAGGCCACCATGACCGCCAGGCTCAATAGGGGGTTGCCGGCTCCAACTGTATTGCCGAGAACGTAGCCGCTGGCGTGTTTAAAGTGCTCGGTCAGCGAGAGCGGCCCGAGCACGAGATTCGCAAGTTGGAAGACCCCGCCCTGCGAGGCGATGGCCGGCACGGGGTTCAGTAACGACACCGGGTGCTCCGCCGTTCCCAGCTGAGGAACAACAAAAGTCAACACACTCCACGTCACGATAGGGACGAGGAGCGACGTGGTTTCTCGTCGACTGTAGAGGCCGGTCAACATCCCCAAAACGATGAAGGGGAGAAGGAACAGCCACGCGAGAGCGTAGAAGCCGAGGAGGCGAATGGTGTCGCCCGGGGACAAGACACTGCCGACGATGGCGCCGATACTGGTCCAACTGATAGCGGCGGAGAGGGCGAGGATGCCCGCCACCCAGAACAGGAGGCCCACGAGTTTCGCCCCCAAATAGGAGGCGGGACGAACCGGGCGGCTCAGCACCAGATCGAAGGTATGCGCCTTTCGGTCGCGGATCGTTGATTGCACCCCGACGACGATCGCTAGCAGCGCCCCGATCAGGATGATGTAGATGACGGTGTTCTTGGCGTAGTAGAGCGGGGAGACGGCAGAGAACGGATTGGGTTGCGTGGTCAGGCCCGCGGCATAGGTGCGGTCATAGACGCTGGTCACGACCTGATTGGTCAGCCAACCGATCACCGACGACGCCGTCACCATTCCCACAAAAACCGCCAGAAGAATCTGCGGCATCCGCTCCCGCCTGGAGCTGAGCAGTTCCTGATATGCACCGGCGGCAAAGATCTTCACTGTCCCGGCCGCGCTTCGATGTGGAGGTAAATGTCTTCCAATGATGCCTCGTCCGGAAACGCAGTCAGTGTGGCGGCGAGGGAATCCTGGTACACCAGTTCTCCCTCTCGCAGCACACCGATACTCGTGCACGTTTGGGTCACCTCAGACAGCAGGTGTGTGTTCATGAAAATCGTCATTCCGAAATGTCGATTCAGATTCAGGATGATTTCACGCAAGTTCCGCACACCCTGTGGGTCAAGTCCAGACGTAGGTTCGTCCAAGAACAGCACCTTAGGGTTGTGCAGGATGGACTGGGCAATACCCACTCGCTGCCGCATGCCCTTACTGAATGTTTCGAGGCGTTCCGAGTCATGACCGGTGAAGTCCAGGAACTCCAGAACCTCGCGGATCCGCGCGTCTGGCTTTTGCAGACCAGACAACCGGGCGAAGAAACGCAGGTTCTCCAGGAGGGTGAGATTGCCGTAAAACTGGACATTCTCGGGCAGGTACCCGATCGTGCGGCGCACCTCGTCAGCATCAGTGTGGATGTCGAGCCCCAGAATCGTCGCGGTTCCCTTGGTCGGGGCAATCAGCGTCGTGAGCAAGCTGACCGCGGTGGTCTTACCCGCGCCGTTGTGGCCGAGGAGACCGAAAATCTCTCCCTCCCTCACGCTCAAATTAAGTCCCACGAGGGCGGCTTTGGGCCCGTAGGAGTGCGAGAGCTCAGTTGTCTTGATTGCTGTGTCGTTCATAGTGTTCAGGTTACGAAACGACCAATGAGATGAAGATGAGAGGCACGATACTGCTCTCTCACCGTCCTCTCATGCGCGAAAACCTAACCTCTAAGGGTGTCAGCAGGAAAATGCAGCAATCCCGAGGAGAAATGACGCTCCACTACAAGCCCGGGAGACGAGCCACCCAGTCTTTCGCTCGCGTCCGCCGTCCCTGGCGCTTCACCCAGGTCGCTGCGTTGTTTGGTGCCGCGGGCACCCTCCTTTCCTCGTTGGGATCATGGATACCGTCGTTGTGGGGCGATGAGGCGGCCAGCGTCCTGTCCGGCACGCGCCCGGTGCCGAGCCTGTTCGCCATGCTCGGAAACGTCGACGCAGTGCATGGAACCTACTATCTGGGACTCCACGCCTGGATTTTTTTGTTCGGCTCCTCACCCTTCTCCGTCCGATTCCCCAGCGCCATTGCCGTTGGACTCTCGGTCACGGCGCTGGTACTTATCGCCGCACGACTGAGCACCACCCGGATTGCCGTAACTGCTGGTGCGATCGGATGCCTACTCCCGCGGATCAGCTACATGGGCGAGGAAGCGAGGCCATACGCCTTCAGCGCCGCCATAGCTGCGTGGCTCACTTTGTTACTCATCGAACTGCTCCGTCATCACAATCCACCACGCCGCCTCTGGATTGCCTACGGCCTTGTGTTCACACTCGGGATCTATGTGTTTCTCTACATGGCGCTCTTCGCACTCGTCCACGCGATCATCCTCCATCGAACGCGGCCCAGCCGACGCCTCAGCGTGCGGTGGTTCTGGGTGAGCACGATTGCAATCATTGCCGCCGCCCCGGTTATCTATTGGGCGATCCGGGAACGAGGCCAGATCGCCTACCTCGACAACGGCAACAACCAGGTCACAACTAAAACGATCCTGGTCACACTCTGGTTCGGCACACCCTGGTTCGCCATCCTCGCCTGGTTTCTTATCCTGGTCGCAATAGTGGCAAGCGTGCACCGCTGGTGGACTCGGAACCGAGTTCGCACTCCACCACCAGTCGCTGCCCTTCCTCACCCACCCAGCCTGGAATTCGTGGCCACCACCTGGCTGCTCGTCCCGACCATTGTGCTGATGACTGGTGACCTTTTCTGGGCCGGCTTCACAGCCCGTTACGCCTCCGATAGCGCTCCGGCCGCTGCCCTGTTGATGGCATGCGGATTGGCCTGGATCGGCCGCCGGAGACGGTGGATTGTGGCTGGCGGTACTCTCCTGGTGGTTTTGGTGTCCCTGCCCATCTATCTCTCCCAACGCGAACCGCACTCGAAGAACAACAGCGATTGGGCCGATATCAGCGCGGCCGTGCGCGCGCACGCATCGGTCCGGGACGCGTTGGCCTTCGACGAAGGGACCCGCCCATCTCGGCGCCCTCGATTGGCGCTCCATACATATCCGGCCGGCTTCGAAGGGCTCATTGACGTGACGCTGCGCACCCCCTACACACTGAGTTCGACCTGGTACGACCGCACTTACAGCATTGAGGAGGCGGCGGCCCAGGGTCGTCTGAACGCGGTGCATCATCTGTGGCTCGTGGAATACGCGACCCCCACGCATACGGACACCTACGGCATCACGGCCTTGGAAAACCTTGGTTTCGCCAAGGCAGCCCAGTTCACTACCCACCGCAGCGTCGTCTACGAGTTCACTCGCTAGTTGTCGCCCGTGATCTCCCGAGTTCCCGCAAGACTCTCCACGGAACGCCTAGAAATCGGCAATACCCTCAAACAAGTGACCTTACAGACCTCAGCTCTTCGACCCGCGTCAACACTGCCCGCGCCAATGCCCGCGCCGACGAAACGCCTGACCGCCCTGGACGGCCTGCGGGGCATCGCGGCCCTTTGTCCCCAACGTCAACCACGGTGACAACGCTGCTCAACCAGGTGAGCCTCACGACCGCATCGTATGACATCAAGAATGTGCTCTGGTCCGTGCGATGGAAACTGGCGTTCTCGGTTCTGCTTCCCCTGTTCGCGGCCGTGGCTGTCTTGGTCCGACGCCGCTGGTTGCTTACGTTGTGCGCCGCATTCGCGCTCAGTCTGCTGGGACTTCTCGCCAACATCGAGGCCCTTCATTTCCTCCCGGTTGTCTTCATCGGAACACTCACGACGGTGCGCCTGGACGCCATCCGGGAGTGGACGCGGAGACGCCTCTGACGGCCGCACGCGCCACTGTGGGGATTCGCCATGGTTGTCTGCTCGTAACTTCTGCTCGTCGTTCGATGGTTGACCCGGCCAATCGCCGCGCCGGGAACCCTGCCCGGCCGAGTTTTTCACCCAGCTGGCCGTGTTCGGTGCCGCCAGCCTCGTCCACGCCTCTAT
>JBBRRM010000184.1:0-6479 GCA_038275915.1 Nitrospirales bacterium | reverse complement strand
AGGATTATTTCGATCCGAGAACGAAGTTGGGGATCGTTTTGAGCCGTGCGCTAGACGAAGGGAGGGAGCGGCGCATACACCACCGAATGCCCAATTAACCGTTCCAACCATGGAACCATGAGATCTTCGCTCAACGGAGCTCGGTTCAAGCGGGCCTCGATATGAAAGCCCGCCTCATTGCCGACGATCCCGATAATGGCAGAGGCGTCCTCTCCACCCGGAAGCAAGTCCTGTGTTTGAAACTCACAGAGGGTGCTATAGAGGCGGCCATCGGGATCGATCGCGGCTCGGATCTCAGGCAAGTCGTCGAGCGGACAATGCACAGAACAGCGATAGACGAAGCGTGCGGTGGGTTTAATCGCTTGAAAGTCAACGAGTGCCTCCTCTGAGAAACCCGTCAGATAGGCCCGGACGCTCGCTGGTTCCGGTGCAGAAGTGGCGGCCAATTTACTGGCCGGCACCAGGAACTCGTAGGCGTCTGCTGTGTTGAATTCGAACTGACAGGGTCCGAACGCATCGGGCCAGGAACAGAAGAATGGTACGGAAGGATCGACCGGACGCAACACCAATTGCTGCTTCTCAATCGAGGTTTCGATGGGAAGCTCCAACAGCGTGATCGCTTCGAGAAACGCCGTGCGCCGTTCTTCCAGCCACTGCGCTCGCTCGACATCGCCACGCGTTTCGCCGGGGGTGATCACCTCTTTCGTCTGGAGCCGTACACGGATAAAGGAATGGGCGTGGCGAAAACCCAGCCACAGCATACTGCGGGGGTCGTGCAACCGTAACGGATCGCGAATGCGCCAGGGATGGCTGATCGAGCAGTAGGTCCCCACATCCTGATAGCGTTGGTAGACGGTGTGATAGGCCCCGGCTAGAAGAAAGAAGTCCCCGCGCCAACCCTCTCGGACGTGGATCAGGGTGACATCTTCCGTCGACCATGTGTCCAGCTGGTCGAAAACCTCAGGAGACTCGACAGTCCATTCTTCAACATAACAGATGACATCTCTCGCAGGCACCGCCGGCTTTAACCCCAAGGCGGTGAGCCGTTCGCCCACGACAAGCACCTGACCGAAGGTCAGCGGGGTCGTCGTTTCCCAACGACGTTCACGCACAGTGAATCATCTCTTCCCCCCCATTAACGCGTCGGTCGCAACGCCTTCTGATCGATCGTCGTATCGGCGAGGAATCGATCGATATTGTCTTTCAGCGTCGCCGCCATGAGCTGTTGCACATCGTCTTCGCTAAACCAGACCACGGTATCCCGCTGTGCCCCCTCGACACGTCTGACCGTCGCACTCTGGTCGCCAATGTTCTTTGCGGTGATCATCATCTTGCTGCTCGTGTTCACGACCGTCGAGAAGAGTCGGCTCTTGGCGTTGGCTGAAAATTCGAACAGCTGCCCGCTGATGACGATGTCGGCATCATTCGAATTCGTCACGGACCCGCTGGGAGCCACCCGCACCGTCCAGGGCCGCTCCTTCCATCCGCGCGTTCTCAGGCGATCCGCGAGGGCCTGGGCAATCACGTCTCCAGGCCGCTCCCCCGCCACATTGAAGTACGTCACTCCGCCCCACAAATGGGTCCGCAGACCGAGTCGGCTTTTCTCCGGTCTTCGATCCTCAAAAGATTCGATGACGATCCTGACTGGTTCGGGCTCCATGTATTGGGCTGCCGCCGTCTGTTTTTGCTGGAGATCGAAGTAGAACATTTGTCCGGTACCCCCGCAGCCGGTTTCCATCAGCAGGCAAGCCGCGAGCACGATACCGACACCCAGTCGTCCCGTTGTCTGTTTCACAATATCATCCTCCTTGAGATTGGCCGCCCCAAGCTTGAGGCGAGCCCAGTCTACCCAAGTTATTGATCAGAGACAAATCCCGAGACTGGCAGTCTGCTAAAAAATTCTGCCAACATCGTTCTCGCCGGCCTTGCTGATCGTGTTTTTTGAGCATCCTGCGAAAGTGTTCGCCTGTGCGCTACACGTCTATTGAACTTCTCCCGAACCTGCCTAGTTTTTGCAGCCTGTTAGGAAGTCACGACGGGAAGGAGCATCCGAAAGGTCTCCCGACTGAATTCTGGCACCTGACCCGCTTGAATCCGGGAATCAGTGAATGGCACGAAACGCACGATCTTCAAAAAGGACCGTTCGGCCAGTACGGCGGCAATCTGCGCCTTCCGATCATGGGTAATCGGCAATGTGAACCCCTCGCCGCGTTTCCATTCCCACAATGTCGGTGCCAACGAAAGTTCCAGTCCCTGACCGGCGAGCTGGTGAAACCGGTCCACGATCCGTGCCTTGTGCTGCTTGATCCCCTCCCCCTCCAGCATCAGGGCACACACGACATGATGCCCCCACCAAAAGAGCGTTCGAAAGGCAAAGGCATCCGAGTCGTGAAAGTGTTTCGGGAAATCCAGATATTGGTAGGGAAAGAATTCGAGATGCTCGCCCTTCACAAAATGACAGTTGCTGGGATCGAAATCCGGAGGGGTCACGAGTGCGGCCAACGCAACTTCCTCTTTCAGGGCCGCATGGGTGGCCACGAGCATGTGACGCACCTTGGCCATGATCTGAGCCTTCGCGCGAAAGAAGTGCTGATCGGCCATCAAGGCCGCTTCTTCGTTGGTAAATTGTGACGGCATGATCATCAATCGGTTGCACGAGGGATTGAGGATGATGCTATTTCTGATGGGTTTCGAATCTGGAGACCGTCAGATTGTACTGAGCCCGACATTCCGCACAGCGGACCCATACCGCGTCTTGAAACACATCCATTTCCCGAACCGATAGAGCAGGGGCATGGGAGCCCATACAAGTCTTGAGCGCTACAAGTCCATCGGCCTGAGCAGGGCCCGGTTCCGGCGCGGAGGAAGCCGCGGTCGCTGCCTGTCTCGTAATTGTCCCGGTCGTCACCCGATGCACCATGCGGCAGGAACTACAGGTCAATACCACGATACGTTCCGGCTCCACGCGCTTGACCGTCAGGCAGAGCGGGTGCACCGACCAACATTGTTGGAGAAAGGCTCCGCTACGGATAATCTCTGCCATCGACCGTCCTCTCCTGAAGAAACGAACCAGCCTACAGCGCCCACAGGGCCAGCATCACCAACACACCGAGTACATAGGGAAGCACACAAGAATAGAGCAGTGCCGATCGAGCATGGCCCGACGACTCGTTGCGAGACAGTTGCTCCTTGTAGACGAATTCATGAGAAAGGATCAGCAACGTGAGCGTGAGCGCCAACGTCCGGCTTGTCCGTGGCCAGGTATACTGGCCGCTGATGATGAAGTTCGCGGTGAAAAATCCACTGAACAGGAGAATCAGTGGCGCCAGGGCCAACCGGACTGTTTCGGAAAAAAACACGTGCCAGCCTGGGTGGGAATCAACTGAGCCTGACTGCGAGCTGGGTTTCACGACCCAACGGCCACGGGAGTGCCGTGCAAAGGAGAGGGGGTCCCTTCTTGGGCTGTGCGGCAGGTCTTACACACACGGGGACGGACTTTCAGGAACGAGACTTTCCCGCTGGCCAGGCAGCTGTAATGGACAAACTCATCGCACAAGGTGCAGCGAGACCACCCGCCCGAGAAAAACGTCTTGTTGCGGTAGAGCCCTTCCTTGCAGACCTTGCAGTTGCGGGGTTCAATCCCCAACAGCATTGGCTCCCAATCCCCGCCGCCCTTTCTGATACTCATGCCGAGGAGTATAGCGAAGGCGCGAGGGGAGAGGCAAGGGGCGAAGATGCCATGAAACTGCCAATCTGTCACGATCGGCTTAGCCAGCCTCGATTGTTTGACAGCCTCTGGACCTTTTGTTACTCTCCGCGCCGATTCAGGGCCTGTCACGACGAGTTCGATTTTCACCCCATGAACATCAAGGACTACCTCGAGCAAAAACGGGACGACGTGGATCGGTTCCTCGATTCCGTCATGCCTGGCGCCACCATCGCGCCTACCACCCTCCACCAAAGTATGCGGTATAGTCTCATGGCGGGGGGGAAACGAATTCGCCCTATCCTGGCCATTGCCGCGGCAGAATCGGTGGGGCGGCCTGCGCCGGGGTTGATGCCGATCGCCTGTTCGCTGGAACTCATCCACACCTACTCCTTAATTCACGACGACCTGCCTGCGATGGACAATGACGACTTCCGGCGCGGGAAGGCGACAAATCACAAAGTGTATGGCGACGCAATGGCAATCCTGGCCGGTGATGCCTTGCTGACGATGGCGTTCGATCTCTGCAGCCGTCCGGATCTCATGAAGGGCTGCGACCCTGTGCGCCAAGTGCGGCTGATCCAAGAACTGGCCTATGGCTCAGGAGACATGGGAATGGTGGGCGGTCAAGTGTTCGATATCCAGGCGGAACATCAAGATATCGATCTTCCGACGCTCCAGAACATCCACAAGCACAAGACCGGCATGTTGATTCGCGCATCGGTACGGATGGGCGCCATTGCCGCGGGGGCACAGGATCGCCAGCTGGATGATCTCACGAGTTACGCAGAAGATGTGGGATTGGCCTTTCAGATCGCGGATGATGTGCTCAACGTCACGGGGACGCGCGAGGAGCTGGGCAAGAATCCCAACACCGACGCAGAACGAGGAAAGAAAACCTATCCGACATTCTATGGGGCCGAGGGAGCCAGGACACTGGCGGACGACTGTGTGGCCCGCGCGATCGCGCGCCTCTCCTCGTTCGGTCAGGCCGCCGACCCGCTCCGCGAGATCGCGCGCTACATCACCAGCCGGCGGAACTAGCGACCTGATAGCCCATGGCTGATGGCACAGACCTCGAGCCCAAATCCTTTGCTATGAGCAATACGCTCTTCGCCATTCGCTCCCCATCATGAAAGCTCTCGTCACTGGGGCAACCGGATTCGTTGGCGGTGCGGTGGTACGTGCGCTGGTACAACGCGGTATCGACGTCCGCGTCTTAGCCCGTGCCGGATCCGACCTCCAAAATATTCAGAATCTCGCCGTCGAACGCGTCGAGGGCGACCTTCGAAATCAGCCCTCCTTGCGCAACGCGCTCACCGGCTGCCAACAGCTTTACCATATGGCAGCGCACTATGCGCTCTGGGCCAAAGATCCATCGATCTTTTATGACGTCAACGTCACCGGCACGAAGAATCTGCTAGAAGCAGCCCGCGAGGTCGGCACCGAACGGATCGTGTACTGTAGTACCGTCGGCGCGATCGGCCTTCCGCCCGACGGAGAACTTGGCACGGAAGAGACACCCGTCTCGCTCGAACAAATGACCGGTCACTACAAACGGTCAAAGTACTTGGCCGAGCAAGAGGTCTTGACACTCGCGAGGGCGGGGCTGCCGGTTGTCATCGTAAATCCGAGTGCCCCGGTCGGGGCAGGCGACGTGAAACCTACCCCGACTGGGCAGGTCATCGTGGATTTCATGAAAGGCCGCATGCCGGCCTATATCGAAACCGGGATGAACATCGTCGACATCGATGACGTAGCCGCCGGCCATCTGCTCGCGATGCAGAAAGGTCGAATCGGAGAGCGCTACATTCTGGGCAACAAGAACTTGCTGCTTCGTGAGGTGTTTGAGATCTTGAGCCGCCTGACCGGCGTGAAGACTCCCACGATCAAGCTCCCACGACTGGCGATTCTTCCCCTGGCTTACCTCAACCAGTGGGTCGCCAACCTCACGGGCCAGCCCCCTCGTATTCCGCTCGAAGGAGTGAAGATGGCCAAGTATAAGATGCACTATGACTGCAGCAAGGCGATCAGGGAGCTCGGCATCCCGCAGACGCCACCCGAAGTCGCGCTCGAGAAGGCCGTGCGGTGGTTCCGCGAGCACGGATACGTGTGAGGCTCAGCCGCGATGGAGTTCATTGCTCTGTTCTTCAAAACCATCCTCTTCCGACCCTACGTCTTCGTTTTTCTGGCTGTATTCCTGTTTTCCGCAATCAAGTTGATCGGTTGGCCGCGGACCTGGCGATTCTGGCTGATTAGTTGGATCACGGCCTTCGTCTGCGAATTTTCGTCCACGCGCAACGGCATCCCCTTCGGGTGGTACCACTACAACGGCTCGACCGTCGGACAGGAACTCTACCTCTCCAATATCCCCTTCATCGACTCGGTTTCATTCAGTTTTCTCCTCTATGCGGCCTACTGCATAACACTCTGTTTTCTGCTCCCTTCTGACCACTCCCAACGCGATCTAGAACATTACGCCGAGGCCTGACAGGCCTGCTGATGTATATCCCCCCGACCATCTTATTAGGGCTCAGGCTATCCGGCCGCATGCCAGCCACTGACGGCTAACCATCCTGTTCGCAGCTTGATTTCGGCCTCATCTCGACGCTAGCATGCCGCCATGGAACAGGTTTTTTCCTCCCATACACACTGCGAAGCTTTGTCGGGAGAGTTCCGTGGAAAGTTGTGCGAGCAACTGACCTCACGCCCTCACAAAACCGTGGCTAAAGGCGACTATGTCTATCTGTCCGGGGACCCTGCCACCTCCATC
>JBBRRM010000183.1:0-6608 GCA_038275915.1 Nitrospirales bacterium | reverse complement strand
CACCCGCTCCGCATATTGGGCGTGCCTGTGTCTTGGATGGCTCAATGCGGTCCATGCTCTGCCTTGCAGGGGCGAAAAACCCTATGTTATATTTTGTGAGCCTCTCTCTCCTATTTTTTGTTTGATAGAAGGATCAATAGGTACGTGTCATGGCTATTCTCCCGATTGCAAAGCTCGGAAACCCCGTCTTACGTCAGATTGCGGCCAAGGTCGACCCTCGCGACATTCGCACGAAAGACATGCAGCGATTCATCGACGATCTCTTTGAGACCATGCTCGATGAACCAGGGATCGGCCTAGCGGCTCCCCAGGCTTCACGTTCGATTCAACTCGTCGTGATGGGTTGCGAAGGGGAGGACGGATTTCCCCAAACCGTCCTCATTAATCCAAAGATTGTCTTCTATGGCCCCCAGCAAGTCGAAAACTGGGAGGGTTGTTTAAGCGTCGATGGGCTGAGGGGAAAGGTCACGCGGCCGGCCGTCGTGAGAGTGCAGGCCCTGGATCGTGACGGAAAATCGTTGGATTTCGAAGCGTCAGATCTCTATGCGGTCTGTATTCAACATGAAATGGATCATCTCATCGGCAAGATGTTTTTAGATCGGATGACCGATATGTCGACCCTGACGCAACTCGCCGAATTTGATCAGTATTGGCGCAAAGAACCAGCCCCCGCCATTTAACCTCCCGTGAATAGTCTGCACTTGTGAAAACCCTGCTGCGAGTGCTCCACTATCTCAGTCCACACCGCTCGATGGTGGTGGGCACCTTCCTGTTTGCCGGGTTAGCGACCGCGTTCGAGTTGATCCCACCGTGGCTGATCAAGGTCATCATTGACGATGTCATTCAGGCCGGCAAGACCCAGCTCCTGGGTTGGGTATTTCTGGGGCTCTGCGGCGCCTATGTGTTGCGGAACCTCTGTGGGTCGATACGGATTCGTCTGAACAACCGGTTGGAGCAGCAAGTCGTCCATGATTTGCACGTCCAGGTCTTCTCTGCGCTCCAGCGATTATCGATCAGTTTCTATGAGAATCGCCCAACGGGCGAGATCATGTCGCGGGTGCTGAACGATACCGAGCACATGCAGCGTATCTTCGTCGATGGGCTCGAAGAAATCATTACAGCCGGGCTGACCTTGATTGGGATCATGATCGTGCTGTTCATGCTCAACTGGAAGCTGGCACTGTTGGCGCTCGTGCCAATACCTCTCTTGGTAGTGGGCGCAGCCTGGTTTACCAAGCGCATCCATGGACACTATCGCGCGATTCGAAAGGGGTCGGCCGAACTAAACGCGCTGTTGCAAGACGTGCTGGCAGGTATCCGGGAGACGATGGGCTTCAATCGCCAGCCCTATGAACAGGAGCGCTTTGGCCGGAAGAGTGACGATTGTCGAAACGATACCTTGAAGGCCATGTATCTCTGGTCCTACTACTCCCCGGGCATGATGCTGATCGGGAGTCTTGGCGGGGCCATGGTGCTCTGGTTCGGCACCGCCGAAGTCTTGCAGCACCGTCTGTCCGTGGGCGAGCTCGTCATGTTCATCTCATATCTCGCGCTATTCTATGTGCCGATCAATCAGATCCACTCTGTCAATCACATGCTGCAGCATGCATTGGCCGCAAGCGAACGGGTCTTCGAGGTGCTGGATCTCGTTCCCGAGGTCAGAGATCTCCCTGAAGCTCAGGCCCCGGTCGCGCGATTGCGAGGCGAGGTCGAGTTCGATAGCGTCGGCTTTCACTATCGGGCAGATGCGCCGATTTTGACTGACGTCACGATAGCGGTTCGGGCAGGAGAACGCGTCGCGCTTGTCGGTCCGAGCGGGGCAGGCAAGAGCACGACGCTCAAATTGCTGATGCGGTTCTACGATGTCACGGAGGGAGCCATTGCCATTGACGGATACGATATCCGGGATATGCCCTTGGCCTTTCTCCGAAGCCAGATCGGACTGGTCCAGCAAGAGCCATTCTTGTTCAACGGCACGGTGAGAGAAAATATCCTGTACGGCGACCTCTTGGCCGGACAAGAGGAGGTTGAAGCAGCGGCGAAGGTGGCACGCGCGCATGACTTCATTATGGCGCTTCCTGAAGGGTACGATACCTGGATCGGAGAACGGGGCGTCAAGCTCTCCGTCGGACAAAGGCAGCGAGTGTCGATTGCCCGTGTGATTCTGAAGGATCCTCCAATCGTGATGTTCGACGAGGCCACCTCCAATATCGACACGGAGACCGAAGTCAAAATTCGTGAGGCCCTGGACGATCTCACGAAGGGACGGACGACCATCATCATTGCCCATCGACTCTCCACCATCCATGGCGTCGATCGAATCATTGTCGTAGACCACGGCCGGGTCGTCGAAGATGGCACGCACGAGACATTAATTGGGCGGGGCGGAGTGTACGCACGATTGTATGACGCCCAGTTCCAGGTCTAGCGCAAAGGATGCTGAAAAAGCCTGCCAGCTCACAAAGGTTAAGGATTAGGTTGAGGCTGAGTATGAATCGGGACCTCACTCAACCTTAGCCTCGACCTCAACCTGCTTCACTCGCTGCGGCCTTGCTGGACAGACTTTTTCAGCATCCTGCTAATGGGTGGGTGACCGTTGCGCATAGATCTCGTGCGCCGGTATACTAGGAGGAACTTGAGAGGAGAGCGAGCCGATGGTGTTAGTGTATGAAAGCGATCCGCTGGATAATGACGACGCGCGCGGGCGGTTTTATCATGTCTGCCGTGGGCGAATCGATCGGACGGAAATTCAGCTTCCGGAAGGCGAGAAAGTTTACGAATGTGCTGTCTGCGGGATCGATCTCGAAGCTGAAGACTTTTGGCTCGCGAGGCAGAAAGGGTCGGTGTAGGACATCATGGCTGGGAGCACAGGACGAAAAACTGTATCCGTTTCGCGAGGACTGATGATGCTCTGCGAGACCTGCTACGATCAGGTCATGGCCGACAAATTAACTGACGCCAGAAACTTTGTGGCGAATCACGATATTCTTTTTGACACCATCTGTCTCGGTTGCACCGACATCAACCGTCCTCTTATCGACGACATGCTCGGTAGTTCCGAATGAGGATGTTGAAAAAGCCCGCCAGCGTCGTTCTCGCCTCGAAAGCATCCTCAACGTAGCCCAGAGGCTACGCCTCCGGTGCTTTCATCGGTTGCGGCCTTGCTGAACGGGCTTTTTGAACATCCTCATAGCGCAAGTCTCCTACTGGCTGGAGCTGATGAAGTCACGATGCCTCGTGATTTCCAGTAGACCTTCCGATAGCAAAAATGGAATCATTTTGTGACGGTGCTGCCTAGGTAGCACTTGATGGAGACGGTGGTTCGCCTGAGAATACGTCTCTCTTGACGCAGAATCAGGGGATTCGATCCTTCGCAGCTATAACGGAACTATGCCGGTCTGTATAGCACGCCGACGCGGCGCTAGGGATAGCGGTGACAAGTGATTTAACACACGCGAGAATCACGCGCCAGATTTCAGTTTGTCTGGGCGTATTATGCAGGTCAGTATACTCAATAGTTGGGCACATTGGGAAATGGCGAATGCTCACTGAGAACGATGTGGTAATTATCATGTGCGAATGGCTGCAGGGCAACGGCTACAAGATAATCGCCCACAAACTGGATACCAGTTCAGGACACGACATCGAAGCTCAGCTAAACGGCCGCACGATATACGTCGAGTGTAAAGGCGGAAAATCAAAAAGAACGGGCCGGTCGTTTAGTCCCGACTACCAGTGGAGAGCAGCAGCGGGTGCGCTCTTCAATCAAATCCGGTTGAGGGAGAAAAGCATAAGGACGAAATCGGAATCGCGCTGCCGGACGGTGAGCGGTATCCCGAACTGATGAAGGACCTTGAGGCATTATGCAAAAGGACGGGCATCAGGGTTTTCTGGGTCTCTGAGTCGCGGGAAGTTAAGGAATGGCAATGTGTCCAACCAACGGTTCAAGCCGACGGTCCCGCCTCCGGCGGGTCCGCGGCTTAACCTGGTCGTTAGCCAGTCTTCTGGTTTGTTGGAACGCGACTCGTTCCTCGGTGAAGCGTAGCTCGTTGGGGATAAGAGCGTATGGCTAATGGCTTATAGTTGGTGGCAGGAGCCAGGAGCTGATAGCGAATAGCTGATAGCACGGACAAGGAAAGTCCTGCTTCTCTGCACCTGCTATCGGCCATACGCCATATGCTCTTTTCTTCGGACGAGCGACGAAGTTACTTGCAGGTCGTTCCATCGAAGTACTTGCAGCTGGTCTCTCCAGATTTTACTTTCCAGGTCTTCAGGAGGGGTGCCTGTCCTGGTTCTCTCATATCGACGACAAAGTCCGCCAGACCTGAGATCGGGAGTTTCTCGATGTGTGGCTTGGCGGCATCCGGAACCTCGATCCAGAACACAGCACCGAGGGTTGAAATCAGGATGCGATGTTTTTCCCCATCGACACTGATAATAGGACTGTAGAAACTTTTGTCCTCGGCAAAACTAGGGCTGGAGATCAGACCAAGAAGAAAGAGACCGAAGCAGACGGCCAGAAGAGTCGTACGCATGTAGGGCATGACGAGCACTCCTTCTTATGAGGTCAATAAGGCGGCCATTATCGCATTGGGGACAAAGGGAAACAAACTGCAAATTATTGAACGAGGAGCGATAGGTGACTGAACGTCGATAGCAGTTGGTTTCTTCCCGCAGGATGCTCAAAAAGTCCGTCCAGCGCGGCCGCAGCGAGCGAGGAGGCGAGGCGTACCCTTGCGGTACGTTGAGCCTCTGAGCGAGGCGAGAACAAAGCTGGCGGACTTTTTCAGCATCCTGCTAAGTGATGGGTGCTGGCGTGACAACCCCACCTTTGATCCAATATCCTCGGATATCCGGCTTCGACTTTTCCATGAGCGAGATGATCAGATAGGCAGGGATGGGCAGGTTGATCTTTGGCCAGATTTCTTCATAGTCGGTGGCAATTTTGATGTCGGTGATGGAGGGACGAGCCGGGTCGTGCGGATGGGAGTGATAGACCACTTGCAGATCGAGCCCTTTGTTTCGAATATCCTTCTTCGCAGTGGAAAAGTCCTGCATGTCCATCACGAAGGCAATCTCGCCTCGTTCGGCCGGTGACAGTCGCTCCAGGTGCGCGGTCTTTGCCGGGTCAAACGACGACAGTTTCTCAGCCCCCTCAAGCGCCACGATATTCTTGATCCGATAAACCTGGGTGACAGCTCCCTTGGTTCCAGCCAAAAGCCCGCAACACTCGTACGGATCGAGTTCCCTGGCATGGGCCACCATGTCATCGAGACTCGCTTGAGGGATGATGAGATCTGCCACGGTTAGCAGGTTGCTGGAAAATTATTTTGACACGTCATAGTTCTACTGGTCCGCATATCTGTGTCGACAGGAGCGGACCACACAGGATGCTCAAAAAGACCGTCCAGCAAGGCCGCAACAAGCGAAGAGGCGAGGCGTACCCTTGCGGTACGTTGAGCCTCTGAGCGATGCGAGAACAAAGCTGGCGGGCGTTTTCAGCCTCCTATTACCTGCTAGATGGTGCAGGTGACGACATAGTCCATGGTCAGATCTTTGATCTTCGGATTCTCGCCGCAGAGCGGGCAGGCCGGGTCCTTGGGACGACGGACTTTTCTGAATTTCATTTCCAGAGCGTCGTAAATGAGCAGGCGATCGGCCATGGTTTCGCCGATGCCAAGAATTTCTTTGATCGCTTCCGACGCTTGAAGAATGCCCATCGTCCCTGCGAGCACCCCTAGCACACCCGCTTCCTGGCAATTCGGGACCAATCCAGCCGGGGGTGGCTCGGGATAGAGGCAACGATAGCAAGGATAGCCGGCGTGCGGCTTGATCGTCGTGAGCTGGCCTTCGAAACGGAACATGCTGGCGGAAATGAGCGTCTTCTTTGCGAAGAAGCAGGCGTCGTTCACGAGAAAACGCGTGGAAAAATTATCAGAGCCGTCGAGCACGATGTCGAACTGGGATACCAGCGGAAGAATGTTGTCGCTATCGACGTTCTGATGATACGTCTTGATCGTGATCTCCGGGTTAATCGCCGAGAGAGTTTTGCGGCCAGACTCCACCTTCGGCATACCGACCGTGGCAGTGGAATGCAGGATTTGCCGCTGCAAGTTCGAGAGGTCGACGACATCGCCGTCTACCAGGCCGATGGTGCCGACGCCCGCGGCAGCGAGATACAGTCCGGCGGGCGAGCCGAGCCCACCGGCGCCGATGAGCAAAACCTTTGCCTTGCTCAGCTTCATCTGGCCTTTGCCACCGACCTCGCTGAGAATAATCTGGCGGCTATACCGTTGAATCTGTTGCTCAGTCAGTTCCATAATTGAATCGTGCTCTCAGCGGTTAGCGTTCAGCTGTCAGCGTCCGATCATTTGAATTTTTCAGAACTGACTGCTGAGAGCTGATGGCTGAGTGCTGCTCCCGTTATTCCACGACATTCAATTCGATCGGGTCGACAATGATGCCCTTCTTACGAAGACCCGCAACCGCCCGTTCGATTTCTATGCTTTCGCCGGTCAGTTCGAGATCCATCCATCCAGTGGTTTCACGAACGTCGGCGCGCCGCACATTGGTGACGACCTTGAATTCGTGACCGATCTGATAGATGA
>JBBRRM010000182.1:0-6625 GCA_038275915.1 Nitrospirales bacterium | reverse complement strand
ATTGGTCACCCCGTGTTCTTCGTGCCCACGTCACGCTGATCGGGCCACTCAAATCCTTCATACGCTGATCGAATACGGGACCGATAGACTCGAAATTTCCCATTTGCGTCCATCGGGATTTCCGGCACGAGGGCTACCCGGAACTGCACGTCCGGGCCTACCAACTTGACGACGGGTAGAACGAACGCCGCCATCTCCTGGGTGGACGGACTATAAAACGGGACCACTTTCATCACAATAGAATCCAAGCCCTCCTGGGTAACCTGAAACTCTCGAATCCAGGGAACCTTGATGACCCCGAACTCATAAGGATGGACAATCCTGTTGCCGGGAAGCACGAAATAGTCGATCATCCGGCCTTGGATCGATCGTATCGTCGAGAACGGTTGCCCGCATCGACAGGCTTGGCTTCCCTTTGTGGCCACGTCGCCAAGCTGGTATCGGATCAGCGGCATCGCGAACGAATGCAGATCGGTGCCAACAACTTCCCCCCTCTCCCCTTCCGCCACGGGGATACCATCCCGCAGAATTTCCATAACTAACGCGTCGTCACACGAGTGATACTCCCCTGTTGCCTGGCATTCCCAAGCAAGAAGGTTGAATTCGATGGCCCCGTAGGTGTCGTACACGGGCACGGAAAACCCGTCTTGAATCTGTTGGCGCATGAGCGGCGTCAGCACTTCTCCGCCGGTACTCACAAAGCGTAGCCGGAGCAATCGCAGCTCGTCACTACTAACTGTCTGCGCGATTCTGGCCAACACGCCGGGATAGCCTGATACGACAGCGGGCCTGAACTGGTGCAGAGCCCGAACAATCTCCTCAGGAGATTGCAGGCCGTTAGCGACCATTTGCCGTGCCATCCCGAACGTGGACAGGATGCGTTGGATTATTTGGTGATCCTGCTGTTGGTGACTCCTCAGCCCCATCACATAACAATGTCTGTCGCTCACCCGGAGGCCCAGCGACCGGAGCGCACGTAAGCGGAACACGCCATGGAGGCGCTCCTCCAGCCAAGTCCGGCGCACGGCGAACGGTCTCCCGGATGACCCGCTTGAAGCACGAGTGATCAGGCAGCGAGCATCTACATCACGCGCGACGAGATCGCTCACATCCACATCCTGCAAATCGGCTCTCGATGTGATTGGCACGGCAGCAAGGTCATCGACCGTTCTAATGTCGCGGGGATTCAGTTTATGTCGATCAAAGAGCCTACGGTAATAGGCCACATTTCGGTAGGCATGTTCGACCAACCGGCGAAGGCGTTCGTTTTGGAAGGCAACGAGCTGCTCACGTCCTACATGCGGATGGCGCAGCATGAAATAGAGCGTCGACACAGGGTTGAGGAGCGACAGACTCGTCCCTCTCATGACGGGCGACACCCTTGAACAAATAAGTCATCCCACAATTGGACACTGAGGACACCGAGTAGCTCTTTTCCGAAATACGCCTTGCCATTTTGATGCTCTGCAAGCATGCGTCGAACATGCTGAGGATTGAAGTAGCCTTTCGTGTGAAGCCTACTCTCGGACAACGCGTCTGCAACAAATTCAGGCAGACGACCTTGCCATGGCCAAAATGGAGCGGAAAGTCCACGCTTCCTTCTTCTCAGGATTTCCGTGGGCAATACATCTTTCAGCGCCCGGCGGAGAATATGCTTTTCATGAAGCCCACGCATTTTCAGGTGGGGGGGAATTTGATTACACAATTCGACAAATTAGTGATCGAGGAACGGCACACGCGCCTCCAGGCCATACGCCATGGAGGCAGCATCCACGGTTCTCGTGATGTAGTCCGAGAGACGCGAATTGATTTCCAGGTACTGCAGTTGAGCAAAACGATGCCATCGTTCGAACTCTTCAGGAAGGCGGAGTTGTTGCTCTCTATCGGTGAGAGGCATGTGGGTGTCTCTGAGATGCTCGGAAAAGAGGTTATCGTGGCTGTTATCGGACGCGTTATCGATGATCCTTAGGTATCGAGCGAGGGCCATCTTGGCGGGAGCGGCAAATGCCCGGCTTGATCGGGACCATTTTTTCCTCAGGAACGGGATGGTTGCGATGAGGCAACGCACACTGAGTGGAAGGTGTATGAACGGCTGAAGCAGTCGTTCGACACGGTACCAAGGATAGCCGCCGAAGATCTCATCCGATCCTTCTCCGGTCAGGACGACTTTCACGTGTTGCGCGGCTAACTTGGCAAGCAACATATGGGGGATGCCTCCCGATGAGAGATTGGGATCTTCACGATGCCAAATTACTTTCGGTAACAGGTCGAAGTCGGCAGTCGTGCAGGTGGTGATGTGGTTGAGGAGACCGTAGCCTGCGTAGTCCGTGAGAATCTTGTTCGGACCTATCTCGTTGTACAGCGGGTCTTCAAATGCCACGGAGAAAGTCTGGACAGGATCTGGTACCCGTCGGCTCATCAATCCCGCCACCGCGCTTGAATCGATTCCACTACTCAAATAGGAACCTAACGGAACATCGCTTCGTAGGTGGAGGCCAACGGACTCTTCGAGTTTGGCGCGCACTGCGTCGGCCCACTCCTGGGCGCTTCGCTTAGGGCCTTCCTCTCCGATCGAAGGAAAGCGGAGATCCCAATAGCGCTGGATCGTGAGACGACCATGTTCATAGAGAAGATAGTGTGCTGGCTGAAGCCGCCGGATTGCGCTCAAGAGGGTTTTTGGCGCTAAGACAAACCCGACCGCGAACAGCTCCTTCATTGCACCGGCATCAACCTGTCGTTCGACACAATCGCTGGCGAGAATGGCTTTGTATTCCGACCCAAAAAACAGTGCGCCTGGAATAATTGCATAGCTTAGCGGCTTGATGGCGAACCGATCTCTAGCCAACATGAGCCGTCGATGACGGGAATCCCATATGGCGAAGCTGAACATACCTCTCAGGAACTCCACACAGCGCACCCCATGGTCCTCGTACAAGTGGACGATGACTTCGACATCCGAATTGGTCCGGAAACGATGGCCGGCGGCCTGCAGGTTTCGACGTAGTTCTTGGTAGTTATAGATTTCTCCATTGCACACAACCGTGACGGAGCCATCTTCATTTGAAATAGGTTGATCGCCGGTTTGAAGGTCGATGATGCTCAGTCGGCGGAAGCCGAGACCGATGCCTGGTTCAACAAAGTACCCGTCCCCATCCGGTCCACGGTGGGACATCATGTTCGTCATGCGATGAAGCATGTCCCGGTCGACCGGCCTCTTGGGATCTGCATACACAACGCCGCACAATCCGCACATAGCTACTCCTACTCTCGCGTGTCCCTGTTCCTCTTAGCCAACCCTCGCTGAAATTCGTTCCGACCCGGCGCTCTTTGTGATGACCTGCAAATCAAATCCTGGACGCAGCTCATCGCAGTGGTCACACACAATCGTTTTGCCACAGTGAGTTCTCCAACACCCGATCTCGCCGAATTGGGCGAAGAAGATACGAGAGAGGTGCTCGGTTCCTCGTCCTCGTAACAGCACGAGATCTCCTTCGCGAAGTTCCGACTTGAGGTACTTAGCTGCTTCATAAAGATCGGAATGCCCGATGACCCGATCGGGCTTCATCCCGCCTGCGATGGCAGACTTGATCGCATAATGCGCATGCTCACTTACAAAGACTGCCAGGTCAGCGACCTGCGCAGTTACTTCTCCAAGCTCCTTGAAGAGAACCCGTGGTCGTCCCGCATGCTGGCCACAATCAGAAACATTGCTGATAACCAGGACTCGCCGCGCTGCGTTGGACTCTCTTAACACATGCAAAGCTGGCTGCAAGGTATCGTATGAGCCGTTCGACTCATCCCTGATCATTATCGCGCCACCGGGTAGCTGGACTGGCTGCATCCGTGCGGGAAAGGGCTCCACATTGGCTACTGCGGCTGCGGCAGTTTTCAGTGGAACCCCGCAGGCCAGCGCTCCAGCAATCCCAGCCAGCACCGAATTGGCCCAGTGCCGACCGACCAGTTTTGTTCTGACCCACTCCACCTCAGAAGTTGTGTGCACGCGAAGCGTCAAGGTCTCAGGCCATGTGGAGGACACTTCATCCGCCCACAGATCCTGTCCAGCCGAAAGTCCGAATGTTTTCACCTGGCATCGACAGCCTGAAGCCATCAGTCGAACTCTCGAGTCATCGGCATTGAGTATCGCCAACCCAGCCGGCAGTACCGCATCGAGGAGAGACGCTTTCTCCACTGCTATTTCATCGAGAGAGGGAAATACGTTCGTATGGGTTCTCGCGACTGCCAGAACGACAGCCACATGAGGACACACCAAATGAGCCGATCTCTTGATCAAACCTGGCCCGTCTGTTCCCATTTCAATGACGGCGAAGCGGTGCCACGGTCGAACCCGCAACATAGTGCGAGGCACTCCGTAGCGATCATTTTGATTGTTCAGTGACGAGGCTGTGCTGAACTGAGTCGACAGAATCGCGGCCATGCATTCTTTCGCGGTGGTTTTTCCCACACTGCCGGTAATGGCAATGAATGTGGTGCGAAACAACATGCGCCGCCACAGATACGCCAGCACATAGAGGAGCCAAAGACGGCATATCCAAAGGAGCGCACCCACATTGATAGGGCGCGCTCGATAGTTCATCTCGCACCTTGATAGGCTTGCTCGGAATCAGGCCCTGCTCCGGCTATGCTCAAAGATGCTCCCTCATCCATCATTGGTCGGCGACCCGACTCAGTAAGGAGGTAGAGCCGATGGAGTCCTCCAACCCACAGAGAGCGGCGACTCTGAGACTCGTCCGTATGGATCGCGGACAAACATCCTTCGTCCCGAAAGATAAGGCCCGTGTGAGAGAGGAAGTCCCGCACCACGCCGTTCACGCCATTCCAACGGACCAATAGATCGTAGTATGTGTCTGTCTTGTCATACAGAGTAGTCCCCCATTTGCGTTTATAGCGAAGCAATCCGTCGTGCAGCGAAGGACGGGTGCCTCTAAAATCCACCTCTGCACAACTCAGCTGGCGTGCATGCGCAATGCTGAAATAGTAAATCGCCGCCATGATTCCTCTCTTGTTCAGCGGGAGTTCACCCGTAGCCATGCCTATGGCCTGCAGGTCGAGTGTGTCGTTTTTCCGCTCGAAAAGAATGCCAGCAATCGGATGATCGTCCCGAGTGACCCAGAGGATTCCGCCTTTTCGGAGACGACGCCGTAAGTCCTGCCGGCTTTTGACGAAGGCCATGGCTCCATGACGGGCTCGCGAGAAAGGGACATACATGGAATCGTAGAATTCGTGAAACCGTGCCTCCCCCTCGGTAACCAGCGGTTGCAATTTATGCCTGCGGACCAGACGCATATCCTCACGAATACTACGGGTACCCCGCACCAACGCATCGAGATCATCCGGAACGGCGAGCCGCATGCCGACCCATTCAGGAACAGCGAGATAGTCCTTTCCAAGAAATCTCTGCGCCGACAGTCGGTCTGCACGGACGATAGTTAGATCAGCTGAGGAGCGCAATCGATCTAGCAAAGCCGGCAGTTCCCATGGCGACACATTTCCGACCAGTTCGCGTTGGGGTTCCCCGACGAAAAACCTGCTCGGCAAATAGCTAACCCAGGGATCATGTCCCGCCACCAGCATTGTCCCTTGTTGACCAGATTGATTGGTTGCCCCCCGCAGCAATACGACAGGAACCCGTCGCAGTCCCAGGCAGGCCACCGCAAAAAGACTATAGCGCGTGAGCAGGGTTTGTGCTTTGCCAAGAAGAAGGCGTGAAATGGTCCAATCGACCACCTTGCTTGCTAGGTGCTTCATGCCCTCCCTCTACTCCGTTTCATTCGACGGACAGCCACAACATTCGCTAGGGCCTGCGGGTAGCCCATCGGGCTAGGCACTAAGAGCTAACCTTGCCGAGCAGCTTGGAAATAAAGCTCTTGAACTTAGACGTCTCGTCCCGGATCCCATCCACACGTTGAATGTCCACCCTGACGGGCTCCCCCAAATGCTCCATGAAGCGGGATCGCAACTCCGCTAGTGCGTCGTCGTTTGGATCTCCGCTACACACCAGCTCTATAACGAGGTGCTCCGCACTTTCCTGGATGATGCGGTATTGTTCGAGTCTGTCCATTTTCCTCAAGATGAAGGTGACCGGCCAGAGAGATAAGATCTTCCCGCTGGGAAGCTGCACCGCCTCGTCCAATCTGCCATGAGGGGGGCTGATCAGAGGGAACGGTGATCCACAGGAACATGGCTTCTCGGTGAACTTGCACACGTCTCCGAGGCGATAGCGAATGAAGGGTTGCGCGAAAGCGTTTAGGCCGGTAACAACCGCTTCTCCCGAGACTCCTGGTTCGGCAGGATACCCAGGATTCACACACTCAAGAATCACATGGTCCTCGTTGACATGAAGCCCCTCATGCGCCAGACACTCTGCAGCAATGCGTCCAACCTCATTCGCTGCATAGAAATTGAGCATAACTATCTTAAGGTTCCCTTGAATTCTGACCTTTAGCATGTCATCGCACACTTCAGCTGAAGTGATAAGAATTCTCGGGCAGGCAACTGTGTCCAGGTGATAGTTCAGTCTGTACAGCAGCGCTTTGAGAACCGTCGGGTAGGCCCAAAGAATCGTCGGCCGGCTGAGTTTTAGCAGGGCGATTTGATCATCCAAAGA
>JBBRRM010000181.1:0-6674 GCA_038275915.1 Nitrospirales bacterium | reverse complement strand
AGAGCATTCGCAAACGCATAGAGGAAGGCAGGGGTATCATCCGACCGGATGTCCATGATCGTCTCGGTCGGTGATTGGCTATTGTCGAAAGTAATCTGCACCGTATGGAGTAGGCCTGTGAACGCGCTCCGCTGTTGGCCTAATCGTTCGACGAGCCTGCGGTTGACGTATTGACGGGCTTCGTCAAACTGCCCGGCATCCAGTAGCTGAATCATGTGGATCAGGGCTTGTGTGAGTGCGGTCTGTTCCGCAGAAGAGAATCGCTCGCCACTCACTGGGTGTACCAAGAAAACGTCGACGATCTTTTTGCGGCTCAGGCCTGCGCGACCCTTAGGGCGCTTCGATGGCCAGGGTGTCGCAGGCCTGGCCGGCAAGGCCGCAGCGTCGGCGAACGTGTAAATACGCCCCTCTTCGATATTCAGGCCAAAGGCGGAGAGCAGGCCGCAGATGGTGGCGAATTCGGAGAAATAGTCGTAGGCGACGATGCTCAATTCGACATGCTGATCCCGTCCAGGGCGCACCGACAGTTCACAGGGGTGGTCCGGCGTCAGTTGGCTGGTGAGTTGAATGTGGTGTGCAACGGTTGCCGGAGGAAAGCGTTCGAAGTATTCCGCGTCCATCCGGGAGACGAAATCGCGCAAGACGTCGTCATCGACAGTGGGACACAACGGATGGAGTGTGGTGAGCAGCGACTCGCGCGACCGATCGAGATCCGCCATGGGGCGCAGTATACCTCAAGGCAGTTTCGTTGTGTGAGCCAGAGCCGGTCAGTATAATGCCCGCATATGACACGCAGTCGGAATCTATCGAAGGTAAGACAGCCTGCCGGTCCCGCTCCAGCTCCTGCCGTTGGGCTCGACCCGACCGCGCTCCTCCTGGCTTCGGGCCTGGAGCCGGGGCAGGTTGAGGTCTTTCTTGGTTCCTACGGCATTCAGCGCGTCAAAGAGGCGGACGCCAACCTTCAGGCCATGGCAGGGGAGCCGCATCATCGTCGGCAACTGGCTGACATCCTGGCTCCGCTGCTGGACTCCGTCGGCCGCACCGCAGAACCCGACCAAGCGTTGAACCACTGGGAGCGGTTCCTGTCGAACGTGACGCGGTCTTCGTTTCTCGAATATATGCGCAGTTCTCCCCGCATGTTGGATCTGATGTGCACCATCTTCGGGAATAGCGATGCATTGGCTTTTACCCTCATCCGCGATCCGATGCTCGTCTATTGGTTAGCGGAGCAGGAAGTGCTGTCGAAGCCGCCGACTCGTGGGGGGATGGAACGGGCGCTTCAGCAGAATCTCGCACAACTCACGGCGATCGAACTCAAGCTGGATGTCCTGCGGCGATTTCGTCGGCGCGAGATGCTCCGGATCGGTGTGCGCGATTTGCTCAGGTTGGCCGATGTTCCAGGAACCACGGGAGCCTTGTCTGATCTCGCCTCTGTGCTGATCGACGCAGCCTATCGCATTGTGGATGCCGACCTGCAGGCAGAACATGGCAAGCCCATGCATAAGAATCGACGGGGCAAGTGGGTCGAAACCGGCTTCACCGTCATCGGCATGGGCAAACTCGGTGGGCATGAGCTGAATTACAGCTCGGACGTCGATCTCCTCTATCTCTATGCCTCTCATGATGGCGAAACGAGAGTAATGCCGAGCCGCCGGAGTCGCCATGTCGACAAGCATCCGACGAGTATCTCCAATGAAGAGTATTTTGAAATGCTGGCGAGACAACTGACCAAAGCGCTCTCAGAACAAACCGCGGAAGGCTACATTTTCCGGGTCGATCTCCGGCTGCGAGCAGAGGGGTCGGTCGGCCAGTTAGCACGCTCGCTGGAAGAGTATGCCAAGTATTATCGGACCAGAGGACAGGTGTGGGAACGGTTGGCCTTGCTGAAAGCCTGGCCGGTCGCAGGATCGATGGAGGTCGGGAAAGCCTTCGTTTCGTCGGTGAAGCCGTTCATTTTCGGCTCAGTGGCAAAGAAACCTGATATGGCAGGGACCTTAACGGTGGTGCGTGACGTACGTGCCGTGAAGGATATGATCGACGCGAAGATTGCCGATCGTGGCCACGAGCGGCGCAACGTGAAGCTCGGGACCGGCGGCATCAGGGAAATCGAATTTCTCGTACAGACGATTCAGGTGTTAGCGGGCAAACGAGTCCCCGGGCTCCTTGACCGCAGCACGCTCGGGGCGCTCAATCGATTCGTTCGGCGGGCATTGATCTCGAAGAAAGAGCGGGATGATCTTACTGCCGCCTATCTATTTCTGCGGGATGTGGAGCACAAACTCCAGATGGTGCACGACCTCCAGACCCACGCGCTGCCGGAAAGCAGCGAAGAGATGGAACGTTGCGCGATTCGAGCGGGATACGATACCGCAGACCGCAAGAAGGGAGCCGAGCAATTTCGCGCCGACCATGAACGTCACACTGGAATCGTGAATCGAATGTTCCGGTCGCTCTTCTATGAACCCGGGACCTCGCCGTTACTAAAGGAGACGCTTGGAGCGATGCGGCAAACCTCGAGATCATGAGCTAGTCGGCATAGCGCAGGTCACGATCGCTGGCCAGGGAAAGATAGGCCTCTCCCCACTGATGCGGGCTTTCGAGATTCCATGCTTCCTCGACATTGATCGGCTTGAACCGCAAACCGTACATCCCGCCGTAGATCAGGTGCGCGAGCCCGGATCCGGAATCTTCAACGAGCTGAGCATAAGCGGGACAGGCTGGCGTCTGTTGATCGTCGCTCCATCCTGTGACCCAGTACCATTCACCGAGTGGGTTTCGGTCATGGAGCCGGACTTGAAGAACCGGTCGAGCGGCGCTGACCTCTTTGAAGCGTGCAAAGACGCTGCCTTCGCAATTCTCGTTTGATTCGACCTCGACGATCACCGGGGCCCCTCTCACCTCGTTCCAGCCGATGTATATTCTAGCGCGATACGAGCCATGAAAACACGAAGGGCCCAGCGGATGATCCGCTGAGCCCTTCATTGAACTCCGACAGCTATCAGCTATTGGCCATTAGCCATCAGCTCTTTTCTTCTTAGTACATGCCTTCCATGCCGTGGTTGTGTCCACCACCTGCGCCGCCGGCTGCTTCCTTCTTCTCTTCCGGCAACTCGGTGATCATCACCTCGGTCGTGAGCATCAATCCCGCCACGCTCGCCGCATTCTGCAACGCGCAACGCGACACCTTAGTGGGGTCGATGATACCGGCCTTGATCATGTCCACATATTCTTCCGTCGCGGCGTTGTAGCCGCCGCTGAGGTTCTTGTCATTGCGCACTTTCTCAACGATGACGGAGCCTTCCATCCCGGCATTTGCCGCGATCTGGCGGATCGGCTCTTCGAGCGCACGGCGGATGATATTCACACCCACCTGTTGCTCTGCCACCAGCTTGAGCGAATCCAACGAACTGATACAACGGAGATAGGCTGTTCCGCCTCCAGGGACGATCCCTTCTTCGACGGCTGCCTTGGTGGCGTGCAGCGCATCTTCGACGCGCGCCTTCTTTTCCTTCATTTCGGTCTCGGTCGCAGCACCGACGTTGATGACGGCCACACCGCCCACGAGCTTCGCGAGCCGCTCTTGGAGCTTCTCCCGATCGTAGTCGGAGGTCGTCTCGTCGATCTGTGCCTTGATCTGCTTCACGCGGCCTTCGATCTTCTTCGGATCGCCAAAGCCTTCCACGATCGTGGTGTTGTCCTTGTCGACCGTGACGCGCTTGGCGCGGCCGAGGTCCGTGAGCTTCACGTTTTCCAACTTGATGCCGATATCTTCCGAAATCACCTGGCCGCCGGTGAGAATCGAGATATCCTCCAGCATGGCCTTACGGCGATCACCGAATCCAGGGGCCTTGATGGCGGTCACGTTGAGCGTGCCGCGGAGCTTGTTCACCACGAGGGTAGCCAAGGCTTCGCCTTCCACGTCTTCCGCGATGATGACGAGGGGCTTGCCCATCTTGGCAACCTGCTCGAGGACCGGCAGCAAGTCCTTCATGCTGCTGATCTTCTTCTCAGAGATGAGAATGAGCGGGTCTTCCATGACGGCTTCCATCCGCTCGGCGTTGGTCACGAAGTAGGGGGAGATATAACCGCGATCGAACTGCATGCCCTCGACCACGTCCAGCGAGGTGGTCATGGACTTGGCTTCCTCGACCGTGATCACGCCGTCTTTGCCGACCTTCTCCATCGCTTCTGCGATGAGGTCGCCGATGGTCTTGTCGTTGTTGGCTGAAATGGTTCCGACCTGAGAGATTTCGGTCTTGTTCTGGCAGGGCTTGCTGAGCTTCTTCAGCTCATTGATCACAACTTCGACGGCCTTGTTGATTCCGCGCTGGATTTCCATTGGGTTCGCACCGGCGGTAATGTTCTTCACGCCTTCACGATAGATGGCTTGCGCGAGCACCGTCGCGGTCGTGGTTCCGTCACCCGCCGTATCGCTGGTCTTGCTGGCGACTTCACGGACGAGCTGGGCACCCATGTTTTCGTAGGGGTTCTTGAGTTCGACTTCTTTCGCGACGGTTACGCCGTCTTTGGTGATGGTCGGGGCGCCGAACTTCTTGTCGAGAATCGCGTTGCGGCCTTTGGGACCGAGTGTTGCCTTGACGGCGTCGGCGAGCTGGTTCACCCCTCTGAGGATGGACGCGCGCGCTGCGTCACCATACATAAGTTGCTTTGCCATAGTCGTTCCCCCTTTATTATTATCGTCGTCGTAGTGTGTGTAGGTGAAATGATTAGCTGTTGAAGACGCCGAGGATGTCTTCTTCCTTCAGGATTAAGCATTCCTCGTCTTCGATCCGGAGCTTGCTGCCTGAGTACTTATCGAAGAGGACTTGGTCGCCGACTTTCACGCTCTCAACCTTCTTGCCGATCCCTTGAATGATGCCCCGTTGCGGCTTCTCTTTCGCGCTGTCCGGCACGTAAATCCCGCCGGAGGTGCGATCCAATTCCTCGGTATAGGTGACAAATACCCGGTCACCAAGTGGCTGGAACCCCTTGGTTAAGTCCTTCTTCTCCGTCTTCTCCTTGGCTGCAGTGCTCATAACGATACCCTCCTCCTAAAGTTAACTCAGTGAATCTCAACGATGTAGAACAGGTTCGAACTCGATGGCGTAACCGTGGTACTCCCGAACGAGCAGAAGCCCTGATCCGGTGAACAATGAGGTAGAGATAGCCTCAGTTTCGTCCAAGTCAAGGGGGCCAAAATGAAATTCTTATACACCCTTGGAACAAGGACAGAGGATCATAACCTATTGAGAGTTCGAAATTCCAGCCACAATAATGAAAAAGTTCGCTTCTCCTCAATCCGACCGACACTCCGAGGCCTTGCGTAGGACGAGGTGTGTATCTGACTGAAAAGGCTGGGTAGGCAGACTCGGGATAGGGAAGGTCAGATTCTCAAGCGGTCGAAATCCTTGACGTCTTTCTTGATGTAGTCTCGCAAACGTTTAATGATACGGGCTTCCAGCTGCCTGGTCCGCTCTTTCGTGATGGAGTATTTGGTGCCGAGGTCTTCTAAGGTTAACGGGGTTTCTGAGAGAATCCGATTCCGGAGGATGTCTTCGTCCCGTTCGTCGAGCGTCTTGACGAATTCGGCCAGTTTGGCGCGGAAGAGCGTTTTTAATTGGTTCTCGCCCAGCTGCTCGTCTGCGGGAACCTGCTGGGAGGGCAGCACGTCTAGGAGGCTTCCTTCGTGGTCCTCACCGATCGGCTGGTCGAGAGAGAGTTCCCAGTTGCCCAGCCGCTGCCCCATTTCGATGACGTCCCGCTCCCGCACGTTTAAACGGTCGGCGAGCAATTTCGTATCGGGAGCGAATCCCTCCCGTTCCAGCTTGGCCTTCTCCTTTTTGAGGTTGTAGAACAACTTCCGTTGATCCTGAGTCGTCCCGATTTTGACCAGGCGATAATTGTTCAACAAATAGCGAAGGATATAGGCTCGAGACCACCAGGCGGCGTAGGCGTAAAAGCGCACGTTCTTCGACGGATCGAACTTCTTGATGGCGTGCATCAGCCCGACGTTGCCTTCCTGGATAAGGTCCATGTGGTCGGCGCCGGTGTGGAGATATTCTGAGGCGATCGAGAGCGCAACGCGGAGGTTGGCCATGATGAGCTTCACCGCTGCCTCGCGATTGCCTTGCACGCGATATTCATGGAACAGGCGGAGTTCTTCTTCTTTGGAGAGATAGGGGTAGTGACGAACCTCGGCCAGATACTGCTGGAGCGCCGTAACCGGAACTACGGCTGTGGTGTCGATGGCCTGATGATCCTCCGGGGCCGCGCGATGAGCCACGTCGGGAGGCGGACTAATCCCGGCGATCTCCTCTTCCGATGGATCCAAGACCTCGGGTTCGATGGGATCTTCGTGCAGTTCGTCTTGTGGGCGTGCCTTCATCGGTGGGCTGACTATATCAGAACCTGGTTTCGGGACAAACTGCGCTCCTATGCCGGGAGAGGAAAGATGGCGACTGCCTTGCAGGATGGAAAGCCCGTCCCCTATAGTGAGAGCTTCGCGCGTTTCAGTGGATCGAGAGATAGGGCGTCTAACGGGGTGAGATGTTTTCATTGAACACATTGGTGAACGCGGTGCGGAGCGGGCACTGGCCGTCGCTGGTGGGAGCCTGGCTACACTTCGAAGTCAGCTTCATGGTCTGGCTCTTGATCGGCGCCCTTGGCGTCTCCAT
>JBBRRM010000180.1:0-6718 GCA_038275915.1 Nitrospirales bacterium | reverse complement strand
GTATAACGATGAGACCCGCATGAGCGAAAGGGCCTTGGGCTGAGTGAGGGGCAGATCATGACATCTTCCGGCTGGACCGTGCAATCATCAAAGAGCATCGTCGACCCCGGTAGGAGGTCCAGCCCGGGGAGGGTTCGTGGTCACCCTCTGATGAGGTGAGAAGAAACTGGCTGGATTAACTCAAGCGAATGATATCGTTGGGAAGCAGGACATCTGAAGTCTCTCTACCCTTCTCCCTAAAAGTCGTCCGCGTCGTCCCCGATCCTATTGACAACCAGACCTGTGCAGCGCTCGGAAGGGTCAGGATTAATTTCCTCTGAGTGCTGCACTGACTCCTCTGGCTTATCGCTTCTCCACAGACGAAAAACGTGTGGCCATTTCGTACGATTCATCTCGCTGACGTTCCACTGGATATGGCTTCTGCCACCTTTCGTTTTGTTAGTCATTTGGAGTAAACTGACCATCAGGTGACCTTGTTGGACTGGTAGGAATGCCGCGGGGAGCGACGGACGCTCGGTGGCACCTCACGATGACCAGGACGGTCACATGCGCCTCACCTTTGCTTCGTAGAGCTTTTCGATGGTTTCGATCGGGTTTTGCTTTTTCGGAAGATGACGGCCATCGAGAAAGGAGGGCGAATCCGGGATGAAGTCGAGTTGACGGTGTTGACCAGAGTCGCAAAAAATCACAAGTCTCAATACTCTTAACAGGGAGGTTCCCGTGAGAACATTCACGCTTGTCGCAATGGCATTACTGTTCGTGTTCGTTGGACTGCCGCAAGTGGCTCAATCCGATGAGACGAAAGCCAAGATCGAGGAGATGAAGGGAGAAGCGAATTCCAACGCCGAGAAAGCCAAAGGCGAAATGAAGGGCGCGGTAGAAGACGCGAAGGGGAACAAGGTGACGGGCTCGATGGAACGTGCGAAGGGGAAAACCAAGGCAGCGGGAGAGAAAGCCAAAGCCAAAGCCAAAGAACTGAAAGCCAAGACTGAATAAATCAGTCTAGCGTGGGTTTGCGAACACCCGGTGGAGAGCCGCATCTCCCACCGGGTGTTTTTTTCGAGAGGGTAAGGTCTCGGCGGTCATCCCCGGTACAACTAGACTGAGCGTCCCACAAATGAGGCAAGCTGGTAGCAATCGGCTAGGCATCCCTTTCCAGTTATGTTACAAACCAATCGAATAATTATTTCGCACTCGAAGTTGTTCACATGACGATGGGGCAACGTTTACCACCCTCCTTGCGCATTCTGGCGGGAGTGGTCTGCAGCCTCGGCGTGACCGGCTGCCTCTCACCCATTACATTGAATCGCGCGGTGACCGCCTATGATGAAGCGATCACAGATGCCATCTCCAAACAACTGCTCATCAATATCGCCCGCGCCCATCAGCATCAACCGATTCACTTCACTGGCGTATCGAACATCGCGGCGACGTTCGATTTCCGCGTCAGTGCCGGCGCCACGCCGGCACTCACGGGAGAAGCCAGCCGGGCGCTCATGCCGATCTTCGGCGGCAGCATAGCGGAGAACCCCACCATCAGTATCGTGCCGATCGAAGGGGAAGAGTTCACCAAGCGACTCCTGACTCCCTTCCAGGAAACCAAGTTCCTCCTCCTCCTCCGGCAGCGGTTCGACATCGATCTGTTGCTCAGGCTCATGACTCAGGAGCTGCGGATGAAGCAGAATGGCCAGGCGGTCGCCTACCGCAAGACGCCGGCTGATCGGACGGGCTACGAGATGTTCCGCCGGGTGGTACTGCATCTCTCCGCCATTCAGGACCAGAACCAGCTCTATGCCGAACCGCTCGTCTTTCATCGGACCTGGACCATTCCTGCCAACTCGGTCACAGCCGAAGGCTTCCAAGCCCTCGACAAGGAGTATCTCGTCAGTTATAACCAAAAAGACAGCACCTATAACCTTCAGAAACAAGTGACGGGGCCCATTCTCATCACGAACTACGACCCCGGGACACTCTCACCCACCGAGCGAGCCCGGTTAATCGATGGAGCAGAAGGGGGGCACCCCAACGATGTCTCTTTCGACATCCGTCCGGGGTACGTCGGAGGGGAATTCCCCATCAAGGGGGATTTCCGGCTACGCAGCTTCAATACCATTCTCAACTTTCTGGGCCGATCGCTAGCAGACGACCCCGAATACCAGGTTGACAAAGATCCACGGACCCCAACGGTCCAGGAAAACCCTGTCCACACAATGGAACTTCTATTGTCGGATGGAGCCCTGCCGGGAGCCGACCTGTCGATTCTGTCCCATGGGAAATATTATTCGGTCAACGCTACCGGACCATTAGCACGTTGGAATCGCGAGGCCTTTCAATTGTTATATCTCCTATTCCAGATGACTGTCAGCGAAGTGCCTCGCGTTGGAGTCCCGAGCATCACGATTGCAAAGTAGCACAGCCAGACTAACGTGCTCCGCTGCATCGATACCTATATGTTCATCGCTTACATCAACTTCTGTTCTTTACCCTGTCGCAAACCCTGAGGCTAAGTCTCGACCAGGGTCTTGACTCCACCATAGACCATACACTTACAGTCGAAGGGCATCGAATTCACGTCCATTGAATTTGCCAGTCGCGGGCCCTTCATAACCTTCGCGTTCACGCGATCGCGATGCGCGCGAGACTTGAACAGAATCCACGCAAATACCACCGTCTCCCCGGGTTTCGCCTTGATCGGACGAGGGAACGGCACTCCCCACTTAACGTTCAAATCGTCGCCGACGCACTCCTTGTAATCCAGAGCGCCATGCTCCCGCCAGATCTTTCCCGTCTTGTGAGCCATACGGCGGTATGCGTCAATGTTCTTTTTCAGGACTGGCAACACGTAGCCATCAACGTAATGCGTATCACCTCCTGTGTTGCGTGAGTTCTGGTCTTGGCTGCCAATCCCATCCATTCGATGTTAGCGCTAGCCGGCGCGCAGGAATGACCAGGTCATCTATTACTCGATGTTCTTTTTTAGCATCTTCGCGTGACCAGCCTCGAGTTCGTCCTTGCTGAGAAAACCATCCTTGTCGGTATCCATTTTATCGAACATCTTCTTCGCACCGGCCACGTGTTCATCGGCACTCAACATTCCGTCTCCGTTCGAATCGACCACCTTGATCTTTTCGGCTGAGGACCTATCCGCTTTTGTGGTCTTCTTCCCCGCCATTTTTTCATGAGCGGCGTCCATTTCCTCAGGCGTCACCGTGCCATCCTTGTTCGCATCCATAGTGCCGAACATCTTCTTTGCGCCAACCGCATGTTCGTCAGGCGATAGTGTGCCATCGCCATTGGTATCCATCGCTTTGAAATGGGCATCACCCGCATAATCTTTCGGAAGGCTTTCAGCGAATACACCCGAGGCCAATGTGAGTCCGCAGACTATCGTCAGGCGACACAGATGGTGGCCTATTGAGAAGTTCATGTTCGGCACCTCCGTTGAAGAAAACACCTATATCTTTTCAGCGACGGCCTTCAGATTGGCAAGACCGGTCTCGAATTGTTTGCCGATCATGCTGTCCATATTGAAAAATACGCTCATGACCTTCGACATGTAGGGATTGAGACCATACATGGCCCACGTGACTTCCGTGGAATCGCCTTTGCCTTCCAGCGTGAACTCAGCGGTATTATGGGCTTCAAACGGCGAGATAAAATCCAGTGTGATCACGACCTGTGAAGGTGGCGAGGTATCGGTAATCTCCATGCGCCCCTGGCCGACTTCACGATTCCCATGCCACTCATACCGGGCTCCCTTGCCACTTGCCGCACCGCTATAGGTCCTCTTCATCGTAGGATCCATTTTCTCCCAGGGTGACCAGGCGCCCCAACTCTGAAAGTCATTGATGAGCGCAAAAATCTTCTCCGGCGGAGCCTTGATACTCGCCAAGCGCTGGACGCGGAATGTGTCGGGCTTGGTCGCGGCATAGACGAGAAGCCCGACGATCAGACCAACAGCGACGAGTGCAGTGATCTTGACCATGGATTCCTCCGTTATGGCGGTGAATCGGCGGAATGCCGATGCGACTCATTCTACTTTCGGGATACCTGCGCGCGCACGCGCTTCTCTTGTTCCCTCAGCTCGGGCGTGAAGTCGGCGCCGAAATCTTCTGCCTCGAACAGCTGGCGAATTTCAATCTCGGACTCGCCAGAGAATGGATTCGGGCAGCGCTTGACCCATTCGATCGCCTCGTCCTTCGACTTCACCTGCCACAGTCAGAAGCCGGCGATCAGGTCCTTCGTTTCGGCGAAAGGTCCCTCAACAATGGTGCGCTCGTTTCCGGCGAACTTGACCCGAGCGCCATTTGAAGTTGGTTGGAGACCCTCCGCGGCGAGCAACACACCGGCTTTCGCCAGATCTTCATTATATTTCCCTATCTCGGCCAGAAGCTTCTCGTCAGGGAGAATGCCCGCCTCGGAATTCTTGTCGGCTATACCCCCCTGTAGTGTGAAGCGACGAGCCGGGAGTTTGAACGATTCAGCTTATGCACCCTGGCTTTATCTCTTTGTCGAAGGGAAGCTTCGAAATCGACATGTCGAATATATCGCTTGCTATCATGCCCCCCAAGGGCTCTGTAAAGGAGAAGCATCCAGGTGCAACAGACATCCCCTCAGACCGTCCTGACACGTCTTCCTCACCTATTTCGAAAACCTGGGTTGGAAAAGTGGTGGCTGCAACCAGCTTGAGGATTGTGGGTTTGGTCCACATGCAACGCGCGAATCGTCTATTATCGACGCTTGAAGTATTGCACAGCTCGCTCATGATCCTTCGCTGCCTGGAGTGTATCAAACGTACCAAGATTTCTCCGCTGCCCTGTCTTCGGATTTTTTTTACGCGAATACAGACGGTATTTGCCCGAACTAAGCTTTCTGATCATCGCATCTCCTCCGCGACCAGATCGGCCACCTTCCTAAAAGACTGTGTGGAGTTCAAGCCTTGCGCATACGAGGTCGCGCCCAGCCTGGGCCTGGCTCAGCGCCGGCACTTTCAAGGTATAGATTGGACGGCGACATTGCTGACTGCAACTGAGATCCCTTTCATTGCTGGCTCCGCTGAGGCTTTTGAAGAAAGACGGTAACACTACGTACAAGACGGGGGACCTAGGTTCGTCCCTAGCTGGGACATGCCTCGTTTTACCTAAGTTCTGGAGGAACCGGTCTAGTGAAAGTATGGAAGGATAAAAAACTGAGTCCTCTATAAGACGTCTTGAAGAATGTTGGTAAGGGGTCGTTTCTAGATCACTGGCTCCCGCTTCCTCTGTTGTCAGACCCAGGAATTTGCGGTACCGTACTGCTCAATGGAACACACCTTCACCTGCCCCTATTGTGGAGAAGAAATTTCCATGGTCCTGGACCTTTCGGTGAGCCGTCACACGTATATCGAGGACTGTGAAGTCTGCTGCAACCCCGTCGAGATCAGTTATACCGTCCGGGAAGACACCCTTGGGAGTTTCTCCGCCAAGACCCTCGAATAGAGAACCCGTCCATAGATGCGGCTCGCATGTACACCAATGAAGAATTGGAAAAAGCAGGCAGCCACTGAGCATTGAATGAGAATACGTCGGCTTACTTCTCTGGGCTTGGTAATTCCGGAACGGTCGTATTCATCACTTTAATCACGTGACCTTGATCATCCAGTCGAACCGCAATGCGTTCCCCTACCGAAAGCCCCTTAAACAAGTCCGGCTTCGTAATCGTGAAGACGATCGTCTGTTCTAGATCCGTTTTTATCTTTCCGGTCATCTTCGTCAGATCAAGCTCTTGGAGCGTGCCGGTAACGACATGTGAATCCTGGCCCGTTGGTTCAGGTGACGCTGCGATTGTGATTGCCGAAGGAGCACTGAGTAGGACAGCGACTAGAGCAATAATCTTGACGGCCATAAAGTCTCCTTCGCTACAGCATATGGTTCGGCAATTTCGGCTGGGGAGGCCCCGGTGACGGCGGAGTAGGTTTAGGGAGAGGATCTGTTGGTCCTGGAGAAGGAGTGGGAGGAGTCTGATTCACATCAATGGCATTGACGAAGGGGCCCTGGAAAAAAAACGCCGACAACAGAACCAACTCAATCGTTCCCCGTTTCATGATTGCTCCTTTCACAACAACGAGCGCCCCCGGTCTTCTCGCAATATTCACAACGCTCTACCTATAAACAATATAAACAAAAATTGTTCGCTCTGCCTGTTCAATATTGCTCATCCCACAGATTGGTTAGAGTAGATTGAGGCACCATGATGATTCCTCCTTCCGATTCAAAAACTAAGGCATCGATCATCGGCTTCATCGTTCCCTTCGCCCGACGGAAGCAGAGGAGACTGACCTTCCCCAATGTTCTGAGCCGATACGTGCAATTTTGGTGATTCAGGATCCCCGGACAAATCACATAATCCGTCGGGGCCGGCAAGACTCAGGGGGTCTGAGTGGGAATGAGGTCCGGGCCTTCGTGGAACGGTCGTGGAGACACGGAGCCGATCATGACCGTGGTCATCACCAGGCTCACGAAGACTCGAGACTTGAGGGGAGTGGTCCGTGAGCCAACTCCTCGGAGGCTTACATACTGCCGGCAAGAGGTGGCCCGTAGTCTGATGTCACCTGTCTGTCGGCAAGAGCCGCGTCCCCTTAATGTCCATGAAATTCCGTCCGCCCGATGTAACTCATGCTACCCTTGAATGGGCAGGAAGGATCGGGGCCCCTCCAGCTGTACTACAAATGTGCCACCCT
>JBBRRM010000179.1:0-6758 GCA_038275915.1 Nitrospirales bacterium | reverse complement strand
GGTCTTCCACGCGGAGGCCGGTACCGAGATTCGAATCGTCCCGCTGGCGTTACTCGGTCCAGGGCCAGGCCAGAGGGCAATCCTGGCACCTCCGTTGATCGACAGGCTTCCCCAATCCGTATGGTCGCAATCGAAACAACTCACACTGAGGGTGGATGCGATCGCTCCCGCTGGCACCGTGACTTGAAGGGAGGTCGTGAGGGTTTCCGGTGTCGTCGAAGTAAATTGGAGCGGGAGTGTTTGTGTTCCGGCCGCCTGCACCAGACTGAGGATGGATGCAGGCCCCAGATAGACCAGAAGAAGCAACGTGAGCCACAGACGCTGGTTCCCGGAGAAAGACCTCAGTTGACGTGGAATCGTATTCTTGTGGAGCATATTTTCGTGATCGAGATTCGTGTTCAGTTCCATGCAGGGGGTATAAAGCAATACCCATACCTGCCATCGAGGGAAACCCTTGAGAAGGAATGAACGCATGCTCGCAAGGAAATGCTCCATCTGTCGAGAAAACTCTTATTCCCCTGCGAAGGGAGGATGCCTCCGGGAAAAATTTGGTGTAGGCTCGTCCATACGGGAAAGACAATCGGGAGAGTTGAGGAAAGCGTTGTGAGCCTGAGGGTTGCGATTCGCAGACTGTCTATGGAAATGAGTGCCCTAATGAGCTCCTGAGAAAGGAGGGACCAAAAACTTCGATGATTTGTGTACCCGCCGTCCAGCCACACAAATGTATTCGCCCTCGGCAAGCGGAGCTTCCTGGATGCGGTAGCGAGCCCGAAAGATTTGTGGTATGGCAATCTCGCTCAGGGAGAATCCTACGGACTCCAGAAATACGGTGAGATCGTCGCGGTGGATGCCCCATCGAAATGGTTCACCGCGAAGACGGAGCCAGAAATCCACAGCGCGACTGGAATTGTGGAAGGCCGGGCGACAGCTTGAATCCGGCTCCATAAACGTTGGCTACCCGACGCTTTGATTCGCCGCCCCCACTCATGAACCTGAATATGGCGGCGGCTTCGTCCGCCGTCAAATACATCAACACTCCTTCAGCAATGAATATCGTGTCGGTGTCCGAACGGTAGAACGGCGATGTGGACAAACGCTCCCGGATACTTTGTCGCGTCAGGTCCACATCCAGAAATCCCATGTTGGCGCATACGGCCTGCCGCATCTCCAGTGTACGCTGCTTGTATCGTTGAGTTGCTGGGTGATCGATTTCTATAAACCGTGCTGCCGGGAATTCGGAGGCCAGTCGGAGCGCCAGGGTGTCGAACCCGGCGCCATGATGATGACTTGAGAAAACCCGTCGTGAAGAGCGGTTCTGACGACCTCATCCAGAAAGCACTTGCGCGCTAGGTAGTGGAGCTGGATACCAAAAAGGAACATGAACCAGGACTTCAAGGGCGACGCACTGTCGGTGCGATGAAGCAGATACGTAAAGAGGGCGCACTCAATCGTCAATCCATAATCTGTGAGCGTGACATCAGGTTCAACGATCAACACTTTGCAACGATGCTCATCGTGGATAGTGAATAAGTAGCTAATAGCCGAGGTTTAACTCGTCGGCTATATGATCGGCTTAAGGAATAGCAGGCGTTGGTGCTTTCTGTTTTTGGTATGATCAATGGCCTGTTCGATGCCGCTCCGAAACTCATCCCACGTTAGTCTGTCCAATGCAATCCAGCAATCACACGAAACAGAGTCAGGTACTCGGGAGGAATCCTTGAAGGCTAACGCAACGTGGATAGGTGGTCAAAAGAAATGCTGGTTTAGGCGTGCGAATGCTCACCACGTGCTACTCTGACCATATAGACCAAGAGAACCGGGCTAGCGCTCCGTATTCCGAGGACACTCATGGATGCCGACTGGGGACTGACCGACGTTACAGAGGCCTGCTCCACTCCAGGAATTATAGGCTGCCACCAGTGCAGACTCATGCAGATCTCTCGAGGCAATGTCCATCTCGCCGCAACCTGTAGCGGAGAGGCTTTGTTCCCTGCTGGCAATTCATACTGCGAGCCATGGAGCTTTTCTTTATGATGACCTCCATGTCACCCGACTGGCGAGATTTCATACCGGCATCTCTCCTGCGCAACCCACATCTTATGACGTTGCTTCCAGGCTATTGGCTTCGCCGAGGTCTGCTTGCCGGAATACCGAGCGAGTCGCGGCTTTTCACCACCGAGCCTGACACCCAATTGCTCGGCTTCTGCCACTGGCAGCCGAACCGCAGAACTTGCCAGACCATAGTACTCGTACACGGCCTTGAAGGCTGTAGCGAGTCACATTACATGCATGGAATTGCATCGAAAGCGTATCGTGCAGGAATGAATGTCATCCGCATGAACCAACGGAGCTGTGGCGGAACCGAACACCTCACGCCGACGCTCTATAACAGCGGCTTGAGTCAGGACTATCGAGCCATCGTCCATGAATTGGCGCACGTGGATGGCCTAGATCGCATCTGGCTCGTCGGCTATTCGATGGGAGGGACTCTCGTTCTCAAAGCAGCCGGAGAAGTCGGTTTGTCTGAAGCGGCGTTGGCTGGTGCGATTGCGGTGTGCCCGAATATCGATCCGACGCAATGCGTGAAAGCCTTAGAAGAACCGCGGAACTGGCTCTATCATCATCACTTCTTGACCCAGCTGAAAACGCGCATGCGGCGGAAAGCGCGGTTCTTTCCCGGTAAGTGGGATCTTTCTGGACTTGACCGCATCCGCATCATCAGCAAATTCGACGATCGCTACACAGCCCCGGACGGAGGCTACGCTAGTGGAGCTGACTATTACGATCGCGCGGGCGCACGTCACGTTTTGGGAAAGATTGCCGTACCGACCGTCATCATCACGTCACAGGACGATCCGTTTATTCCGTATTCGATGTTTTCCCTCGCGGCAATCCATCAGAACCCGCATATCCAGGTTATAGCACCGCAATATGGTGGCCACTGCGGATTCTTTCAGCGACATGGGCAGGGTGAAGATCGATTTTGGGTGGAGAATCGAATCATCGAATCGATACGAGTACCCGGAAGGGAAGATGTGCGGCTGTCTCATCCTTGAGGCGGTCGAACATCATAGACGTAGAGCAATAGGCGGTAAAAAATCGCCACGATTGCGAGCGTCGTCCCCAACGAAATCACGCCCGATAGGACATGAGCCGCTTTCAGTCATCCAGCGATGTTCGTGGCGGCTACCGATCAGGTTGGTTGCAGATGGGCACGCACTTCCTGCACATACGTTTTGAACGGATCCGGCATGGGAAATGGCGCATGACCATGCAATTGAAAGATCGACCAGTTGATCACATAGGAGGGAGAAAACCGGTCTTCCGGTTTGGCATCGGCTGGTTCCTCCCGGGGCCCACAGGCCAACAAATGTCGAACGAGTTCACTACGTCCGAACGCCCTCGTGTTGCATGGAGGATGGTCCATCGCTAACGCGATCGCCTTATCCGTGATAAGTCGGGGCACTCGCCCTTCTTCCAGAAGACCATAATAGAGGCCCTTGCCTTGATGGAGATTGTGATACTCCAGGTCAAGGCTTTTCAGCGCCGGGTCTGCCCACGTCATGTGTTCCGCTTCGCGAAAGGATTCGAGCAACCACAACTTCGAAGCCCAATCCACCCTGCCCACCAACGTCGTATAATCCCCGCGAAGATCGTGTAAGACCGCTTCCCATTGATCGAGCACCCAATCAGTTTCGTCATCTTGCCCCCGATAGTGTGCATTCGCAGCCGCGAGAAACGCTTCCTGAATGTCGATCGCAGAGATCGTTTTCCCTGATTGCAGCTGAACCATCCATTGTCGATCCTGATCCTGCGACAGTTCCTGCATGGTTTCCACCGGTTCATGGATCTCAAGATCGAGCGGCGCATGGCCCTCTTCGATCAATTGGAGGACCAACCCTGTCGTCCCTAACTTCAGAGCCGTCGCCACCTCGGCCATGTTTGAATCCCCGAGCAGGAGATGAATACGGCGGTATTGATTCGGGTCGGCCAGAGGTTCGTCTCTGGTATTCACGATGGCACGATTCTGCTGCACCCACTCGAAGAAATCATTCACGATGTAATCTGCGCGCTGAGAGAGCTGAAACGGAAGGATAGGCTGCTGCGCGTGGCGGTGGATCGCTCCTCGCGGCACAATGAGTCGGTCCATCTGGATCCAGGCGTCCTGGGGACCAGCCCCTCCGACACGTCCGGCTCCCGTAAAGATTTGTCTGGTAACCAGGAACGTCACAAAGGGCCCGAGGCCGCGCCGTGTGAAGGGAAAGCGTCGAGACACGAGATAGTTCTCATGCGACCCAAAGGTCGCATCGGTCTCGTGGTCTATATTGTTTTTGATTAACGAAACCGTGTCGGCGAGACCGAGGTCTTGGATCGTATCCTGCAGCAACTGGTCGCCGGCACGGTCCGCGGCCACCATATCGCTCAGAGACTCACACTCCGGCGAGGCCCATTCCAGATGCCCCATGTCGAGGTACATGCGGCCGGCGTTGGTGAGAAATCCTCCATTGCCCGGCGGTTCATCGTGTCCCCGGTGATGTAGATCGAGGACCCCACGCTGTTGGACATGAAAGAGGTGATCCCGAATCTTGTGAGCAAACCAGGTGGGAGAATGGTCAGGCCGCTCCTGGTTCACCAACAGTCCGTATTCGGTTTCGAGTCCGAAAATACGGTTCAACATCTCAGCTCACCACGATGGATTGAAGCGATTTCGGGAGGAGGCGTGAGAGCTCCGCCGGCTTGAGCGACCGATACTTGGAAGTGCCGGGAGCCTGACGATCAAGGACCGCACATTCGATGGTCCGTCCGCCTGCAATGCCACTCACGTGCGCCATCAGAGCATCGGCACTTGGAATCGCAGCCGCCGCTAATCCTGCTCCGCTTGCCGGAGGCTGGGCCTCAGCCTGTTGATCCGTCTCTTCCTGTTGATGCGCTAACGAACCGATCGCCCAGGCCCGTAGCGCCAGATCCAACGCCTGTTCCAATGATAACGTCACGGGCCCCTGCTCCTTGAGATAGGACATCATCTTCGTCTGAACAGCAGGAGTGGCAGCCAGGACCGCACGGCCAGTCGTTTCCTCAAACGTGCCATCGTAGTTGATCGTCAGGAGCGCGTCCTTTTCCGGTTTCTGGCCCAACTCTGCCACCAGAATGCGCACGATGAACGGCGCCTTATACACTTCCTCGAATGCCTGCTTAATAACCGGGGCAATGCCGTACTTCACCAGTCTCGATCCCGTCACATCGGACGGCGAGCGGTTGAAGCCTTCGACGTGCGCCATTTCGAGAAAGCTAAAACGGAGTTTTTCCAAATCCGTGGGATGTCCCATTCCGCCTATTGCAAGCCGATCGTAGATCTCATAAAGCTTCGGCGTTCCCTTGCTCACCGTCGCCAGGAGAATGCCTCCATCATAGGTCAATGCGACAACCGGGCTCCCCTGTTTGAACTGTTCGTCGAGGTACTGTCGCCGATTGCCGACTGCCTCCACCCAGCGATCGGGCTCTTCATACATAGCGCACCACCTGTGATTCAAAGAGGGGTTTCAATGTCGCGTCCGGCACCGTCTGCACACCAGCCCCTGTAATCAACTTGATTATGGGGTAGAGACTCGCCTCCCGGTTGACACCACCGGTCGCCGAATCGAACTCCGCCGCGCTCGTGAGCAGCCGTAAGGCCTGAACCAGGGCCTGTTCTTCTGGGAGCGCACCGAGCGGTTGCTCGCCCCATGTATTCACATAGTGCAGGATCCCTCTGATCGTGGGGGACCCGGACCCGGACACGGCATACTCAGCACCCTCAAATTCCGCCCCGAGAATATCGTAGAAATAGATCTTGGCTGACCCCTGCTCCAAATCGTAGCCGGCAAACACCGGCACGACAGCCCCCGTTCCGGCCAACGCCGCAGGCACATTGTCCTTCAAGAGCTTTGAGACAGCGCGAAGCTTGCCGTCGAAACTCAATTCTTGGAGCTGTGTTCTCCGATAGTATTTGAAGGAATGTTCCAGAACACGCACCATTTCATAGGCGGTCGCCGGAACGCCGGCAATCGCCAACACACTGTGCCGATCGATTTCCAGCACCTTGTCCGTACGATCGTACATCACCATATTGCCGGCGGTCGCACGACGGTCTCCGGCGACCAGCACGCCGTCACGGTACTTGAAGGCCAGAATCGTAGTGGCATTCGTCAGTGTATGGCCAGCCGCCGCTGCCGTCGGAACACCGAGTGTGTAGCCCTGTTCTTTCAACAGCTGAAGAAAATCCCCGTGCATCCCCATCGTACAAACCCCTCGTGAAGCGTGAAACGTGACGCGTCAGGCGATCAGACCTTCAGAATCTGCCCCCCACGCCCAAGCCTTTTCCCCTAACGTCTTATTCTCCTGTCCGTTGCCGATACCGCTCAGCCTGTTTCGGATCGACCTTGCGCATGCGCTTGAGCAAATTGTCCTTATCGGGCGACCCGGTCTCCGGCCGTTTCGGTCCACTGCCCTCGTCGGAAGGACTCGGGGCCTTCGGCATCGGATTGCCCGGCCCTTCGCGGCGTTCCGGCGTTGAAATGTAGTTCATGATCGGGACTCCTTTCCTCTGTTCCATGCGTTCAGCGCATCCATTGGAGACGCCGCGCTCTCGAATATCCGCGCGCAGGCTTCCACCGCCTGTGGCTCGAAGAGGTCACCCATCTCCAATGTTCGCGGAAGCAGCCCACCGCTGAACTGAATACGTTCCCACTGCATCGATTTGATCTGATCGGGAAAGCGCC
>JBBRRM010000178.1:0-6772 GCA_038275915.1 Nitrospirales bacterium | reverse complement strand
GCTCCTTCGGATGAGAGCCTGTGTGGGACTATTAGTCTTTGAAGCTCCCGGAACTGATAGTGTACAATGCACCGTTTAGCTCATGATGTCGCGTCGGTTTAACCTTCTGGAGGAACGCTGTTATGGTCACGCGGAGTAAGGAGGGAAATATCCAAGGTCTTGTTGCGGGTATCGGTTTGATCCTGAGTACTTTCGCGTTCACTGCCTTGCCGAGTGAGCCTACAGCCCTGGCCGCTGGGGTTCCAGCCGGGATGACACAAGGATTTTCAGAGATCGTCAAGAAGGTAACACCTGCGGTGGTGAACATTGCGGTGACCGGGGGTGGAGAAGGCGGGGGGCGAGGCCGGAGATCGCCGTTGCCGCCAGGTCCCTTTGGTGGACCGCCGGGTGAAGAAGCCCCGGGAGGTGAACTCCCGACTCCTCCCCCGATGCCTCCAGGAGGAGGGCATGGACGCCCTGATCAAAGCGCCGGATCCGGCGTCATTTTTGATGCAAACGGATTTATCGTGACCAACAATCACGTCGTCGAAGGCGCCACGCAGATCACCGTTACGCTCAGCGATCGGCGGGAATTCAGCGCGAAAGTGGTGGGAACTGATCCAAAGACGGACTTGGCCGTGGTCAAGATCGAGGCGAAGGACCTCCCATCCATAAAATGGGCTGAGTATGAAAAATTGCAGGTTGGTGATCTTGTGTTGGCGGTCGGTAGTCCGTTCGGACTGAGTTCCACCGTGACCCTGGGCATCATCAGCGCCTTGGGACGCGGCAATGTCGGTATTGCAGACTATGAAGATTTCATTCAGACCGACGCTGCGATCAATCCTGGGAATTCAGGCGGGGCGTTGGTCAATGTGAACGGCGAACTCATTGGGATTAATACGGCAATCTTCTCAAGGACCGGCGGGTCTGAGGGTATTGGATTTGCCATTCCCAGCAGTATCGCGTTGGATATCGTTGACAGCCTGCAGAAGACCGGCAAGGTCGTGCGCGGCTGGATGGGTGTCGCCATTCAAGAGATCACGCCCGCATTGGCCAAATCCTTCAAGCTTCCTGAACAGCGCAAAGGGGTCCTCATTAGCGATGTGAATGAGAATGGCCCTTCCCATGCTGCAGGCATGAAGCGTGGCGATGTGGTCATCGCTTTCAATGGAAAAGAAGTTCAAAACGTGAGTCAGTTGCGAAACCTCGTCGCGCGTACCATGGTTGGCAAGGATGCGCAGGTGAAGGTCTTGCGTGACGGCAAGGAGCAGACCATCGCTGTCAAAGTAGCGGAGCGACCGACTGATGAAATGTTGGCGAAGAAGGAGCCGTCGGCTCCTAAAGAGCCGGTCGAGACGGTGAAACCGCCGGATAATGTCTTGGCCTCTCTCCGTGTCCAGGCGTTGGATGCGTCCACGATGGGTCAACTCAACATCCCGGCGAAGATGACGGGTGTGGTGGTGGCGTCAGTCGAGAACGGTGGCCCTGCGGAAGCAGCCGGTCTGCAGCGTGGCGATGTCATTCAAGAAGTGAACCACGAAGTCGTGAAGACGCTCGAAGACTACCAGAAAGCCTCAAGTAAATTGAAAAAAGACGAGTTGGCCGTCCTGCTCCTGAGTCGGCAGGGAAATAATCTGTTTGTTGCGGTCAATCCCAAGTAACACGTATGACGCTGGCCGTGATCGCTCGGGATCCGAGCGGTCGCGGCTAGCCATCGGATGAACGGTTCGTATGTCCGACGGCCTGAATTCGCTCAACCAGTGGCTGCAAGACACGATCTTTAAGCCACTGGAAGATAAAAAAATGCCGGTGATGGAGCACCTCGTGGAGCTCCAGGTCCGGCTGACGCGCGCAGTGATCGTTACTGCCGTGGTGTTCGTCGGCACATTTTTCTATGCTGACCTGTTGGTCAAGTGGCTTCGCATTCCACTCCAGAACATGTTCGTGCCGGGATCGCTCGCGTGGGTGCCGACCGATCTGCCCACCGTTCCATTCGTCTTTCTCGCGCCGGCTGAAGCCTTGTGGCAAAACGTCAAGGTCGCCGGGCTGTTTGCCCTCGTCGCTGCGACTCCCTACATTTTGTTGGAAGTCTGGCAATTCGTCGTGCCGGGCCTTCATGCCCAGGAGCGGCGCTTTGTCGCGCCCTTTGTGCTGCTGAGTACCTTGGCCTTTTATGCAGGGGTGGGCTTTTCATTTTTCTTCGTGCTTCCGTTTGCATTGAACTTTTTGGTGTCGTATGGCGTCAATGCCGGGTTCATTCCTCAAATTTCTATTGCACAGTATGTCGGGTTTGCTCTGTGGTTTTTGATGGTGTTCGGGTTGATCTTTGAAGTCCCGCTCGCAATCACGCTCATGGCGAAACTCGGGTGGGTCGACGCGCCCTTTCTAAAGCGCTATCGCAAGTGGGCTCTGTTGGGGTCGTTCATCATTGCTGCGATCCTCACCCCGACGCCCGATCCCTTCAATCAATGTCTCATGGCCCTGCCGTTGTATGTTTTCTATGAAGTCGGCATTGTGAGCGCAGGGTTTTTCAACAAGAAGCAGCCGGTGAGGGAAGAGGCGGGTGTGCCGGCTCTGGCAACCGCATCGGCAGGAAACGGCAAGTCGTCGGCGGGAGTGCCCATTGCAGGAGAGGGCGACTACGTCGGGGTGCCGACAAGTCGACGGCGATAACGATCGAATGCAGATCGCACGTAATGTTTTACAGAAGGAAGACACATGGCTCGTGAATTGAATGTCATTCAACCTCCCGCTTCCGGCGGCAGCGATGCCTGCATATACATGTGGGCCTGCGCGATCTGCGACGAGAACGAAACCTGTCAGAAGGACAAGGAAGGACACAGTCGCTGGTTGGTGGCCAAACGAATGGAGCGGATTGAATACAAAGTGCTCATCATGAGCAACAAGGGTGGAGTCGGCAAGAGTACCTGTACAACAAACCTTGCCGTGAGTCTTGCGCTTAAAGGGTGGCACGTCGGTATTTGCGATATGGACATCCATGGCCCGAACATTCCCAAGATGGTGGGGGCTGAAGGTCAAAAGCTCAAAATCAGCAGCTCGGGCGGAATCATCCCCTTTCAGGCCTATAACCTCAAGATCGCATCCATGTCCTTCCTGTTGCAGAACCCTGACGATCCGATCATCTGGCGTGATGCATACAAGTATGAGTTCATCAACCAGCTCCTGGGTGGTGTCGAGTGGCAGGATCTGAATTTCCTGTTTGTCGACTTGCCTCCCGGGACCGGTAACGAATCGGTCACGACCATTGATCTCCTCGGCAATGTCAGCGGCGCGGTGATCATTACGACGCCACAGGAAGTGGCCTTGTTGGATTCCCGTAAGTCGGTGACCTTCTGCAAGGACAGCGAAGTCCCGATCATCGGAATTGTCGAAAACATGAGCGGGTTAGAATGTCCCCATTGCCATAACCAAATCGAAGTATTCCGCAGGGGCGGCGGAGAAGCCTCCGCGCTGGATATGGGCGTACCCTTCCTCGGGCGTATTCCGCTCGACCCGGATGTCGTGACCCAGTCGGATGCCGGTGAGCCATTTGCGATGTTCAATTCCGACACGGCCACGGCCGAGTGCTACCACGAGATTGCGAATAAAGTCGAAGCGTTCTGCAAGAAGAGCGGCTCGCTCGTGAAAATTGCGCCCCGGCAGGCGCACTGATGAAGGAGAGACTGTGAAGGCCACCAACGCGACAGAGGGGCTCACGCAACTAGAAGAAGCGCAACGGGTCGTGATGGACGCCACGCCGACTCTGGGCTTGGAGAAAATTTCGATCCTCGACGCTCTTGGACGGGTCCTCGGCGAGGACATCGTGGCGGAGCGGGATAATCCGCCCTGGAACAATAGCGCGATGGACGGGTTTGCGGTGCGGTGGAATGACATCAAGCAGGAGCATGCAATTCAGAAAACGGTGACACTCACGGTTATTGAAGATGTGCCTGCAGGCAAGATGCCTACAAAGACCGTTGGGGCGGGGCAAGCGATTCGTATCATGACCGGGGCTCCTATTCCGAAGGGGGCAGACACGGTCTTGAAGGTCGAGGATACAGAGCACACCCCGGATTCCGTTCGCGTATTCAAACCGGAACACGAAGGCGCCAACATTCGGCCGCAAGGCGAAGACGTCAAGAAGGGCGAATGCATCATCGCCAAGGGCACCCAGATTCGTCCGGGTGAAGCGGGGATGCTGGCGATCCTCGCCAAGTCCTTCATCTTTGCCTATCAACGACCCCGTGTGGCGATCCTGTCGACCGGTGACGAATTGGCGGATTTGGACGAGCGGTTCAACGAAGAAAAAATCATCAACTCGAATAGCTATGGGATTGCGGCGGCGGTGCAGGAGGCGGGGGGCATTCCTCTCTTGCTGGGGATCGCAAGAGATACGCCAGCGGCGCTGAAGGAAAAGATTTCACATGGACTGCGGGCCGATATCCTGGTGTTGTCCGGTGGCGTGTCCATGGGCGATTACGACTTCACGAAAGCGGTCTTCCATGAATTGGGTGCAGAAATGAACTTCTGGAAGCTGGCGGTCAGACCGGGGCAGCCGCTCGCTTTCGGCAAGATTCAGGGCAAGCTGGCTTTCGGCTTGCCGGGGAATCCCGTGTCCTCGATGGTCACGTTCGAGCAACTCGTGCGGCCGGCGATGCTCAAAATGAGCGGTCATCGGAGCGTTGGTCGGCCGGTCGTGCAGGCGATTTTTCAAGAAAAGTTTTCAAAACGGACGGACCGGCGCCACTTTTTGCGTGGTGTGCTCACTCGAGAAGAAGGAGTCTTCAAGGTTCGAACGACCGGTGCACAAGGATCCGGGATACTGACCTCCATGGTGAAGGCCAATTGTTTGATCGACATCCCCGTCGAAGTTGAACGGGTGAATCAGGGCGATCTGGTATCGGTTCAACTGCTGAGCGGAGAAGCCTGGACCAGCCATGCAGCCGCAGGGCAGACGAGCGAGCATCGCCTCTCCTGTTGCTGATGTGGCGAGTTGAGTCGTGCAGCAGGGTGTCGGTTCACGATCGCTCGGTGACGCGTAACGAAGGGTTCCCTAATTTATGGCCGTACCTATTGTGTCGTTTGTCGGTCGATCCAACAGTGGGAAAACCACGCTGATCGAGCGCGTGATTCCTGAGTTGGTCCGGGCCGGCTATAAAGTGGCGACGGTGAAACGTGCGGGGCATGGGTTTGATCTCGATACGGAAGGGAAGGACAGTTGGCGGCACAAACGAGCCGGGGCCAGCAGCGTAACGGTGCTCTCCAAGGGCAGCATGGCGATGTTTGTCGACGTGTCCGATCAAATGAAGGTCGAAGAAGTGCGGGATCGGTTTCTCGATCACACGTATGATCTGATTATTGCCGAAGGGTGGAAACAGGAAGGATATCCGAAGATTCTCATCGTCCGCGAGCAGGTCGGCGACATTCCGGTTTCCATGGAAGGGCTGCTCGCAGTGGTATCGGACAAGCCCGTCTATCTTGACGTTCCGTTGTTCGATTTGGACGATGTCGTCGGCGTGGCCGCTTTGATCATGAAACAGTTCCCACGATCACCGTCTCGCGCGGAGCATGGGCTGGAAACCTAAAGCGACCATCGTTCTGGCTCTCGTTGTTGGTGCCATCGCGCTTGGTGCTGTGGCCATTCCTATTACGAATCACCCGAAATTTTGTGCCAGTTGCCATATGATCACGCCCTCGTATGAGAGTTGGATAAAATCCTCACACCGGGAGGTCACCTGCGTTGCTTGCCACGTCCGGCCGGGCATTGAGGGGTGGCTCCACGACAAAGCGTGGGCGGGGTCCAAGGATTTGGCGATCTATCTATTCGGTACTCCGACTGATCCCCATAATCTGCAAGCGAAAGTCGCCTCTGCTGTCTGCCTGAGTTGCCATCAAAACATTCTACGTATGTCCGAGGTCGCCCCGCGAGATCTGCCCCCGCCGGTCAATGAAGTCGGTCTCGTCATGAGCCATCGTAAGCATATCGAGGCATTCGGGAAGCGCGGCCAGGGGGAGGGTTGTACGACGTGCCATTCCGCCGTCGTCCATGAACAGCCGATCAAGGGCTATCCGATTGTCATACCGCGTGGGCATCTTTCGGCTGACAGTCAACCATGGTATCCCGACCATCCTGAAGGTTCATATTTGCGGACAAGGGCGCTCTCGGATTGCTTTCGATGCCACGACGGGAAGACGGAGCACGAGGGGAAGGTCGTAAGTCGGAAATGCGAAACCTGTCATATTCCCGAGAAGATCAGCAACGCGTTGCTCTTCAACTAGATCGCCGATTATCCATGCCCAAATCTGTCCTGCAGGTCCAACATCTGGTGAAACGGTTCGGTGCATTCGTCGCAGTGAATGATATTTCGTTCGATATCAGACCGGGAGAAATTCTTGGATTGCTGGGCCCGAATGGAGCGGGGAAAACCACCACCATACAGATGCTGCTCGGAGTGGTGAAACCGACCGCCGGCTCCATTCAGATGTTCGGGCTCGATTTGGCGACGCATCGTGAGGCCATTCTACAGCAAGTGAACTTTTCCTCGACCTATGTCTCCTTGCCCCAGGCCCTTACAGTCGAGGAAAACCTCTGGGTGATTGCGCGCTTGTACGGTCTGCCTGACATCCAACAGCGGGTCGATCACATCGTGAAGCGGCTTGAGATGGAGGAGATTCGGCACAAAGTTACGCGCAAGCTGTCCTCCGGTCAAGGCACTCGTCTTGGGCTGGCCAAGGCGTTCTTGACCGAACCGAAAATTCTGTTTCTCGATGACCCTACGGCGAGTCTGGATCC
>JBBRRM010000177.1:0-6776 GCA_038275915.1 Nitrospirales bacterium | reverse complement strand
GAACATAAGCCGCTTTGGCAGGATGTCAAGGGCTGATGTGATCGCCGCTGACCAGGAAGCGCGTATTCCCTATTCCGGCAGCGGTTTGCCCTTCGTCTCCGGTGCAAAGATTAAGACTCCTAATCCTACCAGATAGATCGCTGCCACCGTGCTGGCGGCTCGCCCGAAGGTACCAAGTTCCATGACAAGCCATCCGGTGAGAAAAGGCGAGGTAGAGGCCAGGGCACGTCCGGCATTGAAGCAGAAGCCGGCGCCGGTGGCGCGTAGTCTGGTGGGGTAGAGCTCGGGAAGGTAAATGGGAAATCCGCTGAAGATGCCATTGTTGAAAAATCCTAGCAGCGGCAACAGCATCAAGACGCCCGCATAGGTCGTTGGCAGCAGATATGTGACCGGCAGCATCACGAGGCTGCCGAGACACATAAAGGCAAACACCGCGCGTCGTCCAAATCGATCCGCCAACGGCCCAAATGCCAAATAGCCGAAGACAGCTCCCCCGTTGAGAGCCATGATGGCGTAACTCACAGAGGCGGACAGGGTTGCGGCATCGGAGCCCTTGAGATCTGGTAACTCGCGAATGAGTGTGGGCGCCCAGTTGGTCGCCCCCCACAGACCAAAGACTGCAACGAAAGCCAGCGCGGACCCTACGAGGGTTGAGCGTCGTAATGGTGGGCGAAAGATGTCGGTCATACGTGTGGGATTGGTGGTGGTCGTGGTCTGGCCGTGAACCTTTGTCCAACGGTCCGGCTCCTTCACATGCCGGCGAACCAGCAAGGACACAAAGGCCGGGAATACGCCGATCACAAACAGCACTCGCCAGCCATAGCCCTTCAAGAGTAAATTGAACGCCGCAGCGAGGAAGAATCCGACCGCCCAGGCCGATTGCAGTATGCCTGCAGCCTTGGCTCGTTTCTCTTCCGGCCAGGTTTCAGCGACGAGTGCCGCGCCGGCTGCCCATTCTCCGCCGATTCCCAAGGCCGTGAGAAAACGATAGATGGCCAGATGCCACCAGTCCTGCGAGAGCGCAGCGAGGCCGGTGAAGATTGCATAGATCAGGATCGTGATGATGAGGGTCTTCGTTCGACCAAAGTAGTCCGCCATGACGCCAAAGACGATCCCGCCGATGGCCCAGCCAATGAGAAAGATGGAAAAAATAATCCCCCCGTACCAGCCAATTTGCTCCGGAGAGACGGTTTTGCCGTGGGATTGAAGTAAATCGTGCAGAGCCGGATGGAGGACGATTGCATAGATCGTTGCGTCCATTGCATCGAATACCCAGCCGAGCCATGCAATGAACAGCACCAGCCACTGGTATCGTGTAATGCCGTGCCACCAGGATTTTGCAATCACACTGCAGCCTCTTATTCCAAACAAGAAGCCAAAGACGCGGACACGGGAAAAGCTTCCTTCATTCATCGTGTGCTTCACGCCTTGGGGGTTGCGCCAGGCTAAGGGGCGAGCATCTGGGTGTCAAGGTGCAGTGCTGCCGGGTGCATGATATAGTTGCCGCCATGGCCAGAGTAGACTTCTACCGGGTGTTGGTAATTTCGCGCGATGCGTCCGATGATGCGATCAAAAAGGCCTACCGGAAGCTGGTCTTTCAGCACCATCCCGATCGCAACCCCGACAGCACCCACGCCGAAGCAAAGATCCGTGAAATCAATGCAGCCTACGAGGTCGTCGGCGATCCGGAGAAACGCCGGAGCTACGATCGACTCAATTATTGGGGAGATGACACGGCGCTGGATGAAGCGGCCGACCCTGCCGTCATTCTCGACGAGATGGAGAAGAAGCTCTTCGATGAAGGGCGAAAGGAAGTGTTTGCAGTCTTGATGAAAGACGTCAAGCGGATCAAGGCGGAACTCGCCGTGATTCGTGAGCGCACTGTGGCTGACCAAGGGTATGACACGTTCAAGGAAAAGATAATCCAGGAACGGGCGTCAGAAGTCATGGAGGAGTTTGTCACCCCTGAAATGAATGGGCGCAAACAACGGCTCGTCGAAGTCGCGACGGAGATGATGTTGTCACAAGGCGTCGTCAAACGAGGCGATCCGGGAGGCGTCAGAGCGTTGAGTGGACGGCTCGAGGAGGTGTTCCGAAAGGGAAGGGCGAAGGGATTCGCAGCTGCGCTGGAGTTGTTCTACGAAAGACGTTAAACGTAAAAGGTAAAACGTGAAAGAATAGGATCGAAACGTTTCACAGGTGATGTTTCACGTCTTACATGTGTGAGAGAGGCCCTGCGACGAACTTGCCCGCCTGCATCACCCCGATAATCCGACTATGGTCACGGAGCAGATCAACGCGACGAAGAGGATTTCCCTGGAACAACAGGAGGTCCGCCAGTTTCCCTTTCTGGATACTTCCAACTCGGTCCTGAATCCCGATCAAGCGTGCGGCGGCAGAGGTCGATGCCAAAATCGCCTGCATCGGACTCATTCCGAAGGCGACCATCCGCTCGAGTTCCTGGGCGTTCTCGCCGTGAAAATTGAAGGGCGTGCCTGCGTCCGTGCCCATCGCAATCTGAATTCCGTCCCGCAAGGCGTTCTTGAAACTGACGGCATGACGTTTCGTCATGGCTTTGGCCTTGTCGCGAGCACTCTCCGGAACACCGCACCCCAGCCGGCAGGCGGCAGTGGTGGCTAGCGCAGAGAGTGTCGGCACCATGAAGACACCCCGCTGTTTCATCATGGCCGCCGCTTCCTCGTCCATTAGCGTGGCATGCTCGATCGAATGGACTCCGGCTCGGAGGGCATTCTTCATTCCCGATGAACCATGGGCATGGGCGGCAACCTTCCGGTCGGCTCGTTGAGCTTCTTCCACGGCGGCCCGGAGTTCCTCCACGGTCATTTGAGCCTGGTCCGGAGAGGTGCCGGGCGTCAAGACACCGCCCGACGCAATGACTTTAATGACGGAAGCCCCGGCGGAAATTTGTGCTCGTACGGCGGCGCGTACCTGCTGAGCTCCTTCCACCTCCTGACCAATAAACCGGGCATGGCCGCCGATCATGCAAATCGCCAGGCCCGCCCCGACAATACGGGGCCCGGGAATGAGTCCCGAGTCTATAGCCTGTTTCAACGTAAAAATAGAATGGTCTCGTGCTCCCACGTCGCGCACGGTTGTGAAGCCGGCCTCCAAGGTCTGTCGTGCGGACCGGCTCGATTTAAGTAGCGTCAGTGTGGGCGTCTCGTTGGTGATCGCCTCGACGACATCGGGCTCAGCACCGAGGCAGAGATGCACATGACAGTCAATCAAGCCTGGTAACAGCGTCAGCCCGCGGCCATCGATCCTGGTCGCTCCCCGTGGGACAGAAAGATCTCGATCCGCCTCGACGGCAACAATTGTGGTCCCGCGAACGACGACCGTGGCCCGTTCGATCGTCCGGCCGGTTCCGTCGATGACGCGTACCGAACGAATGGCAACGGACTTCCTCATGGTAGATCGATGGGAATGGTGATGATGATGCCGCCCATCACATCGCCGACTTTGTAGTCTCGGCGCGGGCTGTTGGGATGTTCGTTGTGACAGGTCACGCAGGCCTGGGCCACCGCACGGTCCGGGTAAACCGTTTGATAATAGCGGCCTCCGTCGAGCCGGATGAATCCGCCAAACGGTTTTGACGAATCTTTGGCGACGGCATCGAGCCCTTTTCGTTCAAAGTCCGTCGTCGCTCCATTCCAGACATAAATTGGCGTCATGCTGGCGAGTCGGAACGAGAACTTGAGCTCCTTCTGAGCCACAAGCCGTCCCGACTCCAGGAGAAACTGTGCGGGAAGAGGGACGCCCTTTTCATCTCGCCAATGTTCAATGGCGTCAGCAATGCCGGCCTTGTGGAGTTTGTCGACGACGTTTTCGGTATAGTTGGTCCGGTTCGCCTCGATCACGGCATGGATGAAGGACGCAGCCTTTTCCGGCGGGAGGAGATCCGACTTCATGTGGTTGGCCAGTGTCAGGGCAAAGATCCAATACGCGACCACGGCGACAAAGGCAAAGGTTCCCCCACCGAGCACCCAGAGTAATGGTTTGTTCGTCATATCATCGATCCTTTGGTGTCAGGATGCCGTGCGGTTATAGACCCGTGCGGCGGCCTGGAGTGCGACCCCCGGAGTGGAAAGCCAGCCGCCGCGGATAAAAATTTCTTCCAGCGCGTTGAGAAGGGTCAAGACATGACCTTCGGTCGACGATTCACCCATTAAGCCGATGCGCCAGGCCTTTCCCTTGAGCGGGCCAAGCCCGCCGCCGATTTCAATGCCATAGGCCGAGAGCAGGCTCGCCCGTATTTCGGCCTCAGGAATATGAGCGGGGACCGTGATACAGATCAACATCGGGAGTCGATGCTCCGACGGGGGAACCGGAAGAAGTCCGAGTTCGGCCAAGCCAGCCATTAAGGCCTCGCCATTGAGCTGGTGACGGGCGAAGCGGGCGGGTAATCCCTCCTCTTCGACGAGCCGCAACGCTTCCCGGAGGGCATAGAGCATGGAGATTGGGGCAGTATGGTGGTAAGCCCTGGTGCCTTCAGCCCAATACTCCGTGATCAAGGCTATATCCAGGTACCAACTCTGGCAGGGGACGCGTCGGGCTTTGATGGCGGTTAGTGCGCGATCGCTGAGAGTGAAGGGAGACAAACCAGGCGGACAGCTCAGACATTTCTGTGTCCCGCTATAGCAGACATCGATGCCCCAGCGATCGACCTCGACCGGTGCGCCTCCCAGCGAGGTGACAGCATCCACGAGAAAGAGGGTGTCATGATTGCGGCAGAGGCGGGCGATCGGCTCAAGCGGTTGCCAGGCGCCGGTCGAAGTTTCCGCATGCACAATGGCCACGGCTTTCACCGGGCCGGATCGGCCCAATGCGAGTTGGATGGCCTCAGGCTCTATAATCTGTCCCCACGGGGCTTCTACGCGAATCGCCTTGCCGCCGCAGCGTTCGACGATGGTGGCCCATCTCGTGCCAAACACGCCATTGACTCCGACGATTACCGCATCGCCTGGCTCGACGATATTCACGATCGAGGCCTCCATACCGGCGGAGCCGGTGCCGGAGACGGCGATGGTCAAGCGGTTCTTCGTCTGAAAGACGAAGCGCAACAGAGCTTGGACATCGTCCATAATCCCAAGGAAGGTGGGATCCAGATGGCCGAGCAGGGGAGTAGAAAGCGCCCGCAGAACTCGAGGGTGCACCATGCTTGGCCCAGGGCCAAGCAGGAGTCGGCGTGGGGGAACAAAGTTCTGAACCGGCATATCGCTCCAGATACGAGAGTGGCGCAGTATAGCGGAGTTCAGTCATCTTCGGCCACGGGTATTCTGACCTGTCTTCTTTTTCATCGCCTGGCAGCATATGAAAAACCATTTCGACACAGAGGTCCGCTCATTGAGCAAGGCCGTAGCGAGTCCTACTGTTAGTCATTCCGAGGGGGTTACGAGGGCGAAAAACTGCATGTTATAGTTCGCACGACGATGATGGAATCACACACGCTTTCTCTCAACGATCCGCAGCAGCCACAATCCTGGTGGCGAGCCACTGACGCGCCGCCGCCGATGGGATTCTATGCCGGTCGGTTCTCGCCCACGGTCACGCTATTGTCCGCGCTTTTTCTCATGGTAGCTCTGGCGTCGGTCGTATGGCTGTCGGCATCGGCATCCAAATTGGATCGGATCGAGTCGCCCGAGCGAGCGCTCAGTCTGATGGTTAGTCGAACCATGGATGTGCAGGAAGGCCTCAAGCGTGCGCCCCGATGGGAACAGCAGCTGTTTGCCTGGACCTCCGGCGATAACGAGGCTGAACGGGCGCACGAGATTGAATGGTATCAAGAATTAGCGGAGATCTCTGAAGACCCGTTGGTTCCGCTTCAGTTGGCAATTCTCCAGGCCGAGACCGGCCATGTTTCGCAGGCGCTTCTCTCCGCGCATGAGTGGTCCGGGGCAGAAGACCCGCTTCCTCAGTTCGCCGATCTCATGACTGCCGCATATGGTGAAGGACCGGTTCATGACGTGGACAGGTATATTTTGTGGCAAGCAGAGGTGGCAGAAATTCTGCCGGCCGGCTGGTTCTACGATCGCCTGGCTGAACGGTTGGCACGCAGGGCCAATGACACTGTGCTCGTGGCCAGGATTCAGGAACAGGCCGCTATGCGTGCGGACCGCCTGTTTGTCTGGTCGCATCGCTTGACGCTCGTTGAAATCTCGGCGATGGCCGTCGGCACCGTGGTGTGCGTACTGCTCTGGTTTAGACGGAATGAGCCTTCCAGTTGGGTCCGGCTTCATCAACCGGGTGTGCCGCCTCCGTGGCCGGGTGGAGTTGGCGCGGCGGTATTGCTGCGCGGGGGCGCGATTGGTGCGATGCTCACGGCCTTGTTCTTGATTTATGTTCCGCCCGAGAATGCGTCGCTGCGGGCGTTAGCCATTCCGATGACGAATGTGCCGCTTCTGCTGTTGGCCTACAGGCATCTCTTTCGGCCCTCCGGCATGACATTCGATGAAGGATTTGGGTTGGAGATCGGATGGGCCCGTGTCGGTCGTCTGATGGCCGCGGTAGTGACAGTCGTGGCTGCCGGCTTGTGGGGCGAGTGGGTGATGGACCGGCTGTCGGACCCTTTACATCTGACCAGTCACTGGACCGAATGGTTCGACGCAGATCTCATTTGGGCTTCACCCTCTCTGACGGCCATAAGCTTAGTCGAATATGTGATCTTTGCACCGGTGTTTGAAGAACTCGCGTTTCGCGGGCTTCTGTTCGCCATCCTGCGCCGTAAGTTTCGCTTCCTGCCGGCCGCGCTGATCAGC
>JBBRRM010000176.1:0-6784 GCA_038275915.1 Nitrospirales bacterium | reverse complement strand
TGGATGCCCCGAGTATAGGGAAATTCGCCAGGCGGGCCGAGATCGCTCTCAGGCGACCAGTCCTTCAGATCGTCGCGCGAGTAGACGCGATTGATTTCCAGCCCTGAGAGGGAAGTGAAGTGGGGTTTGCGTTCTTGCATTGATCCTCTCCTCGGGCTAAGGGCTACTGTCAGATCTTATTGCTCGTGACCTCTTGTCTCTCGCCGCTAGCTTTATGCACATAGAACCCATGACCGGTTTTGCGCCCCAGCCAGCCAGCTTCGACATAACGCCGAAGCAGGGGACAGGGACGAAACTTGGGATCGCCCAAGTCCTGGTACAGGACCTCGCAAATCGCCAGCACGGTGTCTAAGCCGATGCGGTCGGCGAGTGCCAGCGGCCCTATCGGATGATTCGCCCCCATCGTCATCGCCAGGTCGATGTCTTCGGCAGAGGCGACTCCTCCTTCCAACGTAAAGATGGCCTCGTTGATCATCGGAATCAGGACACGGTTCACGATGAACCCCGGTACGTCCTTGGCCACCACGGGAGTTTTTCCCAGACGCTTTGCCAGTTCCATCACCAGATGCAATGTTTGCTCGGATGTTTCGAGCCCCCACACGATTTCCACGAGACGCATCACCGGGGCCGGATTCATGAAGTGCAGGCCGATGACTCGGTCCGGCCTCCCGGAGGCTGCAGCCAGCTTCGTGATCGAAATCGACGAGGTATTGCTGGCGAGGACCGTTAGCGGCTGGCAGATTCGATTCAGTTCGCTGAAGAGTTCCTGCTTGATGGCGAGATCTTCCGGAATTGCTTCGATAACGAGTTGCACGTTGTGCAACCGGTCGAGCTGAACCATCGGATGGATGAGCCCCAGCACTCCTCCGGCCTGGTGCTCGGTGAGACTTCCCCGTTCCACGGCTCGTTCCAGTCCGCTGCGGATCTTACGAAGCGCTTCCGTTAATGCCGGATCTGCAACATCGACCAGGAGAACGTGATAGCCAGCCGTGGCGCAGACCTGACTGATGCCGCGGCCCATTTGGCCCGCGCCGACTACACCGATGGTTGTGATGTCATCGAGCTTCATGACCGGCTCGTGCTTCTTCCCTAGTTCATGGTCGTTTCACAATCATCGCCAATGCTTCTCCTCCTCCAATGCAGAGGCTTGCGAGACCTCGACGGGCATCACGGGTTTCCATCGCATGGAGCAAGGTGGTGAGAATCCGCGCACCGGTGGCACCGATCGGGTGACCCAGTGCGACTGCGCCACCGTTGACGTTGACTCGTTTCGGATCGAGATCCAACTCGCGGTTGATCGCGAGAGATACGGATGAAAACGCCTCATTAATTTCAAAGAGGTCGATATCCCCCAGCGAGAGACCCGTCTTTTTGAGCACCAGCTTGATCGCTTCGACCGGCGCGATCGTGAACCACTCCGGCGCCAATGCCGCGCCGGCATACCCGACGATCCGAGCTATGGGTGTGAGACCCAGGTTCTCCGCCTCCTCCTCATTCATGACGACCAACGCCGCCGCTCCGTCGTTACAAGACGGCGAATTGCCCACAGTCAAGACTCCATCTTCCTGGAACACGGGTTTCAGTTCTCGCATACGTTTCAGATCGACCCGGTTCGGCTCCTCATCATCCGCCACTACGAGGAGAGGTTCCTTTTTCTGCGGCACGTCAACCGGCACAATCTCCCGTTTGAAGAACCCCATGGCGACGGCTTCCCTGGCGCGGCGATAACTCTCCAGTGCAAAGTCGTCGAGTTCATTCCTGGTCAACCGGTACTTTGCAGCACAGAGTTCGCCGCCGGCGCCCATGTGAAAATTGTTATAGACGTCCCATAAGCCGTCTTTGACCAAGCTGTCCACCAATTCCGCATGTCCAAGTCGATATCCCTGCCGGGCCTTTTCCAGTAGGTAAGGCGCACGAGTCATATTCTCCATGCCACCCGCCACAATAATCCTCGCTTCACCAAGCACAATGGCCTGGGAAGCCATGATCACGGCCTTGAGACTGGACCCGCAGACCTTGTTGATCGTGGTTGCCCCGACCGAATTCGGAATTCCGGCACCGATCGACGCTTGCCTGGCCGGCGCCTGACCGAGCCCGGCACTGAGGACACAGCCCATATAGACTTCATCGACGCGATCCGGACTTAGATTGATTCGCTTCAGCGCCTCATTGATAGCCTGGCTGCCCAGTTTCGTTGCCGGGATTGAGGCGAACACTCCTTGAAAACTCCCCATCGGTGTTCGCACGGCACTCGCGATGACGGCCTGTTTTTTCTCATTCACGACAGGATCTCCTTTGCACGACTCTCGCCTGATGCCTTACGTGTGCTGCTCATAGGATTTGCTCCCAACGACTCTGTTAGAGAAAGGCTTTCGTCTTTGCCATGAATTGATCCGCCGTCGCCCCATCGATGACCCGGTGGTCAAACGACAGGCTAAGGTAGCCCATTGGATGGATGACCACGACATCGTTGATCACCACAGCACGTTTTTGGATCGCGCCGAGGCCGAGGATCGCGATCTGGGGTTGATGAATAATCGGCGTGCTGAACAGACTGCCGAACCCTCCATGGTTTGTGATCGTAAACGTTCCTCCTTGAACCTCCTCGGGAGTCAGTTTCTTGGATCTGGCCCGTTCGGCCAGATCCGCTACTTCCTTGGCCAATTGCAGAAGTCCCTTGCGATCCGCATAGCGCACCACGGGCACGAGGAGCCCCTCATCCAGTGCCGTCGCGATACCGATATGAATGTCTTTCTTGACGATGATTCCTTGTTCGCCCCACGCAGAGTTCACCACCGGCACATCGCGAATCGCACGGGTCACCGCTCGGATGACGAACGGAAGATAGGTGAGGCCGCGGCCCTCTCTGAATTCGGCGATGCCGGAGAAGTCCCCTTCAAAGAAGGTCGTGACATGGGCTGAAGTGTGCCTGCTCGTAACCATTCGTTCGGCAATCGCTTTGCGCATCGGTGTGAGCGGCAGAATTTCTTCACCCATCGACTGCTCACCGCTGGGAGTTACTCCAGTGGCTGGAGCGCCGCCCCGAGCGATGAAGTCTTGCACATCTTTCCTGGTCACCCGCCCGCCAGTTCCGGTTCCCTTCACCTGTGCCAGATCGACTCCCTGTTCCTTGGCCAGTTGCCGGACGGCGGGAGAATGGTGGTCTTCACTTTCGGGCATCTGACGCACTACGACCCCTCCGACCCGATTCGTCGTTCCGGAACCGTACGACACCTCGTTATCGAGCCGAGCGATGAGAGTTCCAACCGGCACGGTCTGGCCTTCCTGCACCAGTACTTCGGTGAGAGTTCCCGTGCTCGGAGACGGAATCTCCAGCGCTACCTTGTCGGTTTCGACCTCCAGCAGCGATTGGTCTTTTTCGACGCGACCGCCTGTGGGAACAAGCCACTTGATGACCGTGCCTTCAGCGATGCTTTCTCCTAGTTGAGGCATGACGATTTCAGTGACCATATAATCAATATGCTGCCAACTTCCGCGCTGCTGCGACGATGTCGCTGACCTTCGGCAGAAAATATTCTTCGAGCGGCGTGCTGAACGGCACCGGCGTGTCCGGTGGGGCGATGCGCAGCACCGGCCCATCCAAACGGTCAAAACAGTCTTCCGCTATCAAGGCCGCGATCTCGGCTCCGATCCCACCGGTCTTGTTATCCTCATGGAGAAGGATTGCCTTGCTGGTCTTGCGCACTGATTCATAGATCGTGTCCTTGTCTAGCGGGATCAATGTGCGCAAGTCGACAATCTCCAAGTCGATGTGTTCCTGTGCGAGCAGTTCAGCCGCTTCCAAAGCCAGGTGGACCATGGCCCCATAGGTGATAAGAGAGATATCGTGACCCACGCGCTTCACATCCGCCTTGCCGATCGGCACGATGTAGTCCTCGCTCGGCAAGGTCGCTTTAATCCGTCGATAGAGAAACTTGTGCTCGAAGTAGAGGACGGGGTTCGGATCGCGGATCGCGGCTTTGAGGAGACCCTTCGCGTCATAGGGTGTGGAGGGGGCGACGATCTTGAGGCCGGGCGAGTGGAAGAACCAGCCTTCCGGACACTCTGAGTGAAAGGGGCCGCCGTGGACGCCGCCACCGAATGGAGCCCGGATTACCATCGGTACTGCGGCTCCCCAGCGGTAGTGGTTCTTGGCCGCGACCTCGGTGATCTGGTCGAAGGCGCATGAGATGAAGTCGGCGAACTGCATTTCCACGACCGGGCGCAGGCCCATCATCGCCGCGCCTATCGCGGCGCCCACGAATCCCGATTCAGCTAACGGAGTATCGAGGACCCGCCATTCGCCATACTTCGCCATGAAGCCTTCCGTAATTTTGAAGGCGCCGCCGTAAGCGCCGATGTCTTCGCCCATCAAGAAGACGCGTTCGTCGCGAGCCATCTCCTCGTCAAGGGCCTGGGAGATGGCTTCGAGGTATGTCACTTCAGATTGCGCGTTGGCTACGATCATGATTCAACCTCGGACTCGGTGGCGAATACTCCCTCCAACACTTCCGGCCCTTCCGGCAATGGGCTCTGTTCCGCAAACTCCACGCCAATTTCGACTTCTTTCTTCACTCGCTCTCCAATCTCGTGGAAATACGCGTCATCCCCATAGCCGAGCCGGCTGAACAGCTGTTCGATTTTCAAGATCGGATCTTTCTTCTTCCATTCCTCCAGCAATTCACGAGGCACATACTTGGCTGGATCATGCTCGGAATGGCCGTGCATCCGCATCGTTTTGAATTCGAGGAAGGTGGGTCCTTCGCCGGCACGGGCTTTCGCGATGGCACGCCTCGAGGCCAGGTATACGGCTGCGACGTCGTTTCCATCCACGATCTCGCCAGGCATCCCATAGGCTTTTGCCCGGTCGGCCACGTCGTGGATCGCCATCTGCAGACGTTGCGGTGTCGAATAGGCGTATTGATTGTTGTTGCAGAAGAACACGACGGGAAGTTTGCGCACCGCTGCAAAGTTCATCGCTTCGTGAAAGTCGCCGCGGCTGGTACCACCGTCGCCGGTGCCGGTGAAGGCCACGCGGCGTTCCCCTCTCATCTTAAACGCCAGGGCGATTCCGGTCGCGACGGGCAGGTTGTCGGCCAAGTGACTGACAAAGCCGATCATGCCACGTTTGAGATCGCCCATGTGTACGTTGCCGTCCTTGCCTTTACTGGGGCCAGTGCGCTTGCCGAGATAGTGGGCGAGCACTTCGCCGGGCGTGAAGCCGCGGATGAGAAAGGCTCCCATGTCGCGGTGAAAGGGCGCAATGACGTCATCGCGTTCCAGCGCCGAGGCATAACCCACTGCAATCGCTTCCATCCCATTGCTGGTGTATACGCCGCCGACAATCCGGCCTTGACGATAGAGGGCGGTGATGCGGTCCTCGAGGGCTCTGGTGAGCCGAAGGTAGTAGTACATCTGCAGCAGGTCGGCTTGCTTGATGTCTCGTGTCACGTCTGCCAGGTCCATGACTCCTCCTTGCAGAGCGGTAGAGTGGATGTCAGATTTCCAGCATATCTTTCCAGGACAGTAGGGGCTGATGGTTCTTGCAAAGCTGGCATTGATCCGGTTCCCACTGCGGCATGTCGAGGTCTGCGGCAGCATAGAACGGGTATCGGGCCGTGAGTTCGTCCATGAGTGGAAACTGACCGCTGTCCCGCCGGGCAAAAACCATCATGCCAGCAAGCGATCCGCCGTTATCGGAGATCACCTTGCCGAGTTTACTCACGCAATTCCCGCGCGTGGTCACGTCGTTGAGCGCCAGGAACCGCTCGCCAGGTTTAATCGTGCCAGTCTTGATGTCCGTCCCGATCCGTCCGGTTTCGTCACTATAGGGGGTCAGCGTTACGCGCAACCGCATCGTGTCGGAAAGCTGATCCACAATTCCTTCTGCGAGCAGCTTCGCCGCTGAGCTGGTCGTTACGATTCCCGCGATGGGGTCTGTCTGAAATGTGTGTCTGATCCAGTTGGCCATGTCGCGCGTGAGGAGCTTGATCAACTCCGGAACCTGCGCAATAGATTCAAACCGTAAATAGGTAGCGGTATGGTGGCCGGAGACCACCTCTACATGACTGTCAAAGAATACAGATCGTGAGATCCGCAGGACCCGCAGGATATCCCAATCGGTGAGCTTGGTGTGCAAACCGTCACGAATAATCGCGCCCAGCCTGGTATCGATTTCCGGTCCCTCGTACAAAGCCCGGTGCCTCTGGACTAGTTCTGCGATGGTTTGTTCGCCGGTCATATGGACGCTCATATTCCATTCTCCGTGTTTACTCACCCGCCACGCTTGCGATGCGTGTCTTGAGCACGCCGATCGGTTCAATCTCCAATTCCACAATATCCCCTGGGTTCAGGTAACGGTCCAGTTCCAGTCCGCATCCACCCCCGACTGTTCCTGACCCAAAGAGGTCGCCCGGATAGACGGCCTCGCCTCGCGAGACATGAGCAATCATTTGCGGAAACGACCAATGAATGGATCCAAATCGTCCCTGTGACCAGACTTCTCCATTGACCCTGGCGATCATGGTGAGGGCATTCAGGTCCGGGATTTCATCCGGAGTGACGAGGTAGGGCCCGATCGCGGTGGCGAAATCCTTTCCCTTCGCCGGCCCAAGCCGGCAGGCCATTTCCTGGAACTGGAAGTCTCGTGCGCTGAAGTCGTTCATAATTGTGTAGCCGGCGATGTACTTCGGCGCCTCTTGCTCCGAGATATCCTGGCCCTTGAGGCCGATGACACAGGCCAACTCCAGTTCGTAGTCTAACTTGGTGGTCTTCAGCGGCCATG
>JBBRRM010000175.1:0-6833 GCA_038275915.1 Nitrospirales bacterium | reverse complement strand
GTCCGGGCCAGAAACCTTACACTGGAGTAGCACGCATGAAGAGAGAGCGCATGGCATCGGCAAAGACCTCGACTACGTCATCACCTGGTACCAGAATTGAGCGCGATACGATGGGTGAGCTGGCCGTCCCGGCCATCGCCTATTATGGTGTACAGACCGCCCGCGCCATCGAAAACTTTCCGATCAGCTCGTTGAGATTCCCGCGTGCCATGATCCGGGCTATGGGGTTGATCAAACGTGCTGCCGCGACCGTCAATCAATCCCTTGGCCTCCTCGACAAAAAACCAGCTGATGCGATTAAAGGGGCAGCGACAGAAGTCATAGAGGGCACACTCGACGCGGAGTTTCCCGTGGACATTTTTCAAACAGGTTCGGGTACCTCGACGAATATGAACACCAATGAGGTCATTTCCAATCGCGCCACCGAGCTATTGGGCGGAGCACGAGGGAGTAAGCTGGTGCATCCAAACGATCACGTCAATCTGGGACAATCCAGCAACGACGTGATTCCTACCGCGATTCATATCGCCGCCGCAGAAATGATGCAACAGCAACTCATCCCCGCGCTCGCCCGCTTGCAGAAATCGCTCGCTCGTAAAGCGAAAGAGTTCGATAAGGTCGTCAAAATCGGTCGTACCCATTTGCAGGATGCGACTCCGGTTCGATTGGGCCAGGAATTCGGAGGCTATGCGCGCCAGATTGAGTTAGGCATTCAACGAGTCAGACGCGCTCAAGAGGCGCTCAGCGAAGTTGCGCTCGGCGGCACGGCGGTAGGCACAGGGCTCAATTGTCATCCGAAGTTCTCAGGCAAGGTGATGGCGATTATTTCAAAAGAGACAGGCTGTACATTTAAAGAAGCGAAGAACCACTTCGAAGCGCAGTCTACTCAGGATTCATTAGTCGAAGCGAGCGGGGAGTTGAAGACTCTCGCCGTAAGCCTCATGAAGATTGCCAACGACATTCGCTGGCTCGGCTCAGGCCCACGTTGCGGACTCGGGGAAATCAATCTGCCAGAAACACAACCGGGCTCGTCTATCATGCCGGGCAAAGTAAACCCGGTGATTGCCGAGTCGGTCACGATGGTCTGCGCTCAGGTAATTGGAAACGACGTCACTGTCACAGTCGGGGGGCAGGCAGCTAATTTTGAATTGATCGTCATGTTGCCGGTGATGGCCTATAACTTACTCCAATCCATTGAACTTCTCTCGACGGCCTCAAGCAACTTCGCAGTAAAGTGTATCGATGGCATTAAAGCCAATGAAGAGCGCTGCCGGAGCTTGATCGAGGAAAGTCTGGCCATGTGTACCGCCCTGGCTCCAGAGATCGGCTATGAGGCTGCCGCGAAACTCGCCAAGGACGCCTATAAGTCCGGTAAGACCGTGCGCCAAATGGCCACAGAACAAAAGGTTCTGTCTGAGAAGCGTCTCAAGGAACTCCTCGACCCCTGGCGCATGACCGAACCTGGGGGACCGGTGGGAAGTGCGGGAGGGTAAGCCGAGCTTTGACAGTGCAAAAGCCTCTATGCTAAAGTCCGCGGAACTGTTGAGGTTCTCGTCACTTCGCTACCCACTTTATCTAGGAAACACAGCATGAGCGCAACGAACTCGCATGTGATTATTCTGGTCGGCGCAGGCCCGGCTGGTATGGCAGTGGCCAGCAGTCTCGCAAAGGCCGGCCATGAGGTAATCATTCTGAACCGAGACATCAAATTCGGTGGGTTGGCTGAATATGGAATTTTCCCTTCGAAGCTGAAGCTGCGTGGCGGTCTCAAAAAGCAGTACTGGGAGTTGCTCGAACGGCCAAATGTCCATTATTTTGGGAATGTATCAATCGGCAACGGCAAAGATCTCAGGGTCGAAGAAGTCCGGGAACTAGGCGCTAGCGCAGTTGTGTTTTCTATCGGCGCGCAAGGCACCAAGGCCATTGGCGTGGAAGGGGACTCGGCCAAGGGCGTGTTCCACGCGAAGGACGTCGTGTACCACTTTAACCGGCTCCCTGGATTCGGCGATCGTCCGTTTGAGATGGGCAAGCATGTTGGCATCATTGGAGCCGGCGACGTGATGGTCGATATCTCCCACTGGCTGGTTCGCTATAAGAAGATCGAGCGGGTCACGGCAATCGTACGGCGGGGACCAGCCGAGCGAAAGTACAATCCGAAAGAAATACGCGCCGTGTGCGCCAACATGGATGTGGACGGCATCACCAAAGAGGTGGCTCGGATTAAGGATCGCCTTGCGGCGGTCGGTCAGAGCCCGGACGAGGTACTCAAAGGCCTGACAGACGAGTTTACCAAATGCGAGCCGAAGGTCAGCGACACGAAGATGGGCTTCAAGTTTTTGGCCTCTCCGAAGCGTATTCTGGTCGACGAACATAATCGGGTGCGTGGATTGGAAATGGAAGACAACAAGTTGGAGCCGAAGGGCAACGATACGGCAGCCGTCGGCCTGAAGCAGTATTATGAATTCCCTTGTGACTCCGTGGTCTTTGCCGTCGGCGACAAAGTCGACGAGACCGTCGGGCTCCCGTACAAAAGCGGCATGTTTGTCACCAATCCCAATAAGACCACCAACGATCCGGACGACGCTCTCTTCCAAGCCTATGACGAAACGACAGGCAAGATCGTTGACGGTATCTTTCTCGCCGGATGGGCTCGGAAAGCAAGTGAAGGCTTAGTCGGGATCGCGAAACGGGACGGGGATTGGTGCGCAGAAGTCGTAACCCGGTATCTTGCGACCAAGACACCTAGCAGCCACACTAGCTCAAAGGTCGTGCTCGACAAGCTTACTTCGATCCTCAAGACGCATAAGAGCCACGCGGTCGATGCGAAGGGACTCCGCATCCTCGAATCCATAGAAAAACATCACAAGGGTGCAACGGATTGTATCGGAGAGTTCAAATACTCGAGTAATCAGGAAATGATCAGACTCATCGAGCAGGGGAAGATGTAACGAGCAGAAGAGACCGGTCGAGCCGCTATCCGTCTCCCCACTTCAGTTTTTCGCGCAGGACTTCGTAGTATCCACTTTCCGGGAAGCGAATAAGTCTTGTTCTGTGTTCCGACATCTTCATTTCGACCGTATCCCCCTGTGTAAGAGCCACTCCAACCTGGCCATCCAGCGTCGCCATCGCGCCATCATCTCTGCTCGTCAGAGTCACCTCGATTTCGGCAGTGCCGGGAACGATCAGAGGTCGATGCGTCAATGTGTGCGGACAGATCGGCGTGACCATGAGCGATTGGACCGCCGGATTGATAATGGGTCCTCCGGCCGATAGTGAGTAGGCGGTCGATCCAGTCGGCGTGGTCACGATCACTCCATCTCCACGCAAGTTGGTGACAAACTGTCCTTGAATGGCAATCTTCAACTCGATCATGCGAGCCAGCGTCCCTTTGCTGATCACGACGTCATTCAACACGACCCCTTGCGCGACCGTTTCGCCATGCCGATGGATATGCGTCCTGAGCATGAGGCGCTCGTCGAGAACAAAATCATTGGCAAAAACCCGTTCGAGCGAGGGGTATAGATTCTCCAACCGGACCTCGGTCAAAAATCCCAGTCCCCCCATGTTCACGCCCAGGATGGGAATGCTTCGCTCTCCGGCAAGTCGGGCAGCATTGAGCATCGTCCCATCGCCGCCTAAGACAAGAAGTACGTCCGCCTTACTTGCAAGCTGAGTTTTTTGATAGCCCCCCTGCTCACCGAGCAGCATCGCCGACGTGGTGTCCACAATCACATCGATGCTTCGAGCCCGAAGCCATGCGACGACATCCCGCAGCGTATTCTTCACCTCAGGGAACTTCGGCTTTGTTAAAATTCCAATACTTTTGCTTTTCATCGATAAAACCCTGTCGGAATGCCATCGCAAGGAATCAGGGAAAATGTGCGGGATTGTATCGGGAGGGTTCTTTTGAAGTCAACGAAATGGGACACGTCACGCCCCTATCACATGTTTTCTGTCTGCCCCGTTTTTCGGCTTGTGCGATTATCTCGTAGCCTTGACACTTAAAAACCTTCTAGTTAGAATTAGACCAGATTTTTCGATAGGTTTGCAGTGATGAAACTGGTTATAGGCTCCACCTAAAAGGAGGCAGGATGTTCGAACGATTCACGGACAAGGGTCGGAAGATCATCATCCTCGCACGGGAAGAGGCTGAGCGTCATCAAAACGACTACCTCGGAACCGAGCATCTCGTCTTGGCTATTCTCCGTGAATCCGACGGGATTGCCCTGATGATCTTAAAGAAAATGGGACTCTCAACCGAACAAATCCGTTTGGAAATTGAGCGGAATTTGCCGGGCGGGGGTACCACCATGACCTTTGGAGAGATCCCCTTCAGCCCCCGGGTGAAGAAGGTCATCGAATACGGGGTCGAAGAAGCCCGTCTCCTTGGGCACAATCATATCGGCAGTGAGCATCTCTTATTGGGGCTCCTCCGAGAAGAGGAGGGGATCGGTGGAAAGATTCTCCGTAGCTTAGGAGCGAATCTTTTGACCGCCCGACAATTGACCGTGACCTTCTTACGGAAGTCCGCACCTCGCGAGCGCGACCGAAAGAGCAACACCCCGGCGCTCGATGAGTTCGGTCGTGACCTGACCCAGCTTGCCCAGGAAGGGCATCTGGATCCTGTTATCGGCCGGGCCGATGAAATCGAGCGAGTGCTCCAGATTTTGAGCCGCCGTTCGAAAAATAATCCCGTGCTCATCGGGGAAGCCGGCGTCGGCAAAACCGCCATTGTCGAAGGTCTGGCCCAACGGATCATCCAGTCGGAGGTGCCGGATAATCTTCTCTCACGACGCGTCATTGCACTCGATCTCGGCTCCTTGGTCGCAGGAACAAAATATCGCGGCCAGTTTGAGGAACGGCTGAAGGTCGTGATGAAGGAAATCGTGCAGGCCGGGAACATCATCATCTTCATCGATGAACTTCATACTTTGGTGGGAGCAGGGGCGGCAGAAGGATCGATCGATGCCTCCAACATGCTCAAGCCCGCATTGTCGCGCGGCGAAATTCAATGCATCGGGGCCACAACTCTCGATGAATATCGGAAGCACATTGAAAAGGATGGCGCCCTCAAGCGACGGTTCCAACCGATCCACGTCCAGCCGCCGAGCATCGAGGAAACGGTGCTGATCATCCAAGGGCTCCGTGATCGGTACGAAGAGCATCATGGGGTTGAGATTTCCGAAGAAGCCATCCTGGAAGCAGTCAAGCTCTCCGATCGCGATATCAGTGACCGCTTCCTCCCGGATAAGGCGATCGATTTGATCGATGAGACGGGCTCGCGGGCGAAGTTGCAAACCTATGCGTTGCCGTCAGACCTGAAGGCGATGGAGCAAGAACTGAAGAAAGTCTCGCGTGAAAAGGAGCTGGCCATCTCGATGCAGAACTTCGAGGAGGCCGTCCGCCATCGAGAAGAAGAAGAGCGACTGCGCAAACTCCTCGATGAATCTAAACGTGAATGGAAAAAGAATCAGGAGAAAAACAAGCCGACGATCGGAAAAGAGGATGTCGCCTATGTTGTCTCCAAGATGACAGGCATTCCGCTCTTCAAGCTCGAAGAAGAGGAATCGAATAAACTGCTTCGCATGGAGGAATTCCTGCACAAACGCGTGGTCGGTCAGAACGAGGCGATTTCCGCCGTGGCCCGAGCCATTCGGCGATCACGTGCAGGCCTGAAGGAAGCGCGGAAACCTATCGGATCCTTCATTTTCCTTGGACCCACGGGGGTTGGGAAAACAGAGCTGGCAAGAACGTTAGCCGAATTCCTCTTCAATAGCGAAGACTCACTCATTCGAATCGACATGTCCGAATATCAGGAAAAGTTCACGAGTTCTCGACTCTTTGGTGCCCCTCCCGGGTACGTGGGATATGAAGAGGGCGGCCAATTGACTGAACGGGTCCGGCGTCGGCCCTACTCAGTGGTCCTGTTTGACGAAATCGAAAAGGCCCATCCTGACGTGTTCAATATCCTGCTACAAGTATTGGACGATGGGGTACTGACCGACAGTCTGGGACGCAAAGTTGATTTCAAGAATTGTGTCATCATCATGACTTCCAATATCGGAACCAAGATGATTCAGAAGGGGGTGTCGCTTGGTTTCCAGAGCACGGAAGGCGATCAAGAGCGCCACAAGAAGGAAGAAGTGTTGGGAGAATTGCGGCGCTCGTTCAGCCCGGAGTTTCTGAACCGGATCGACGAGATCGTGGTCTTCCATCAATTGGATAAAACGCATCTCTATAACATCCTCGACATCCTCTTGGGTGAACTCAACCTGCGTCTCCTCGATAAGGGTGTGGAACTCGAAGTCGATGATGACGTCAAGCAGTGGTTGATTAAAGAAGGCTACGAACCGCTTTACGGTGCTAGACCGATGCGTCGAACGATTCAACGTGCGATCGGCGATCCGCTCTCCGAAGAGATGATAAAAGGACGCTTCAAGGAATGCCGAAAGATTCGCGTAGTGCTTCGCGACGGCGCTCCGGCGTTCATCGAGCAGGAGGCCATGGCCGGCGTCTAATGTCTCATTCGGCCCTGTACCTGCGCGACGCCATCGCATAGAATACGACACGGCCCTTGTGGCGCCAGCGGCCACAAGGGCCGTGCTATTTAGCAGGTTTCCCAGAATGCCACTTTGCATCGGTCGGGTTCGCATGAGTGAGTATGATTTCATGAGTACGATGATGGAAGAGTCTTCCTCCACCTGGATACCTGGGCCAGTCCTTGGTATCGAGACGTCGTGTGATGAAACAGCGGCTTCCGTACTTGCGGGAGATGGAGCCGTCCTTTCAAACATTATTGCGTCACAACATACCGTTCATCAGCGATTCGGTGG
>JBBRRM010000174.1:0-6835 GCA_038275915.1 Nitrospirales bacterium | reverse complement strand
CGGCGGGCCCGACAGCGGCGTGCTGAGGATTGAATGCTGAGTGCTGACGAGCGGGAGCCGAAGGCTGATGGCTGATGGCATTTCGGAGCAGGGACCACCGTCCGGCTGAGTGTCGAGGCCGGCGAGACCGCTCCCGTCCTTCCGCACGGCGGCGACGAGGGTTCATCAGGGCACGAAGATTGTCGAAGCCATCTGCCGTGACCACGCCAGCGGCCACAAGTTCCCACAGTCCCTCTTCTACCTCCGTCGGCAGATGATTGGTCATCCGCACAAGATCGACAAAGAAACTGGCGCCTCGCTCGGATAAGGTGCGACGCAGGTCTTGCGCTACTGACCCCAACTGGGCAAACGGGTCAGGTCCGGCTAATGCGGCCTCATCGTGAAAGACATCCATCAACCACTGGCTCTCCTCGCGAGGAAAGAGACAAATCGGTGCCGCACTCGTCGGGACAATCCGACGTCGATCAAGCTCGCCAACCTGCGCAAGACGTGGATGAGGAGACAGCCTGCCCCAGCTGACTGCCCCGCTCAAACAGAGCCGGTCCAGAAGTTCTGGCTCATACCTCGCCAGCCGAGTCCGGAGCACATGCGGTTCCCAGGCCGAGGCTGCGGCTTCGAAGCCGGCCATCTGCGCGACGATGTCCAGGAGACCGGCCTCGCCATGGAGGCGCGACCCAGGGGAGACATGCTGCCACTGAAATAAAAAACGCATGAACTCGGCCGCGGTCACCGGCTCCACTTCTTTTCGCAGTCTGCCAATGGTCAAACGATGAATGCGTGCCAGCAACCGGCGATGACACCACTCGATTTCGTGAGGCGTGAGGCCTGAGGCGTGAGGCGAAAATTGGCCCCGCAGAACTTGACCGGAAGTTTCTAGGCGAAGTAGTGAGCCATGAATCGAACCGGAGGGAAGATGAAGTCGACCAGCCAGCGCTAGAGATGAGATTGGCCCGATACTTTCCATCCAACCGAGCACGATGGCATCGATCGTCGTGTCGTCGCCACTCGCAAACACCGCTTCGATCTGCGCCTGATTCTCCGTTGCCGCCCACCCTTTCGTGTCTCTCGCAAAGAGTTCAACAGCACGTCCCTCTGCGATCAAACGCGGCACGTGAATCGCCCAGTCCTGTCGTTCCTCGACCGGCACCCACAGTAACGTGAGCAAGGCATCGTGCAATTCATCCGAATCGCGCACGACCGGCCAGGATTCCCGTTGCACCTCCTCAATTGCGGCGGGATCCAACGCCCCCATTTCGCCGGCCAGCTGAGGCGGAAGCGTGCGCCGCATCTCCACAGCCCGCGCCCGCCGTTCCTCCAGCGGGGCATCGTCAAGAAACGCATAGGGGTTGGCGTTCAAGATCTCGTGCGAAAACGGTGACGGTATCGGCGTATCGACCGCCACGCAGCGAATAGCTCCGTCTTCAATCTGCTTGAGGAGCGCCGTTAACCCGTCGATATCCATCGCCTCCGTGAAACAGTCCCGCAAGGTCTCGTTCACGAGCGGATGGTCCGGAATCTGGCGAGTCCGCTCGCCGACAACATTGTCCTGACAGGCCATCGCATCTGGGAATATGGTGCCAAGAAGGTCCTCTGCCTTCATCCGTTGAATCTGCGGTGGAACCTTTTTGCCGTGGGAAAAACGGAGCAACACCAGGGCACGACCGACATTCCAGCGCCAGCGCGTCATAAACATCGGCGCTTGGAGCACGGCAGGAAGCAAGACGTCGCGGAGCGTGTGACTGTGCAGAAATCCGAACACCGCCTCGAGCGGAAAGCTATGCTTCTCGCCGAGAGAGATCACGATCCCGTTGTCGGTCGCCGCAGCCTGTAATTCGAAATCGAACGTCACACAGAACCGCTTCCGCAAGGCGAGGCCCCAGGCACGGTTGATTCGACCCCCGAATGGCGCGTGCAATACCAGCTGCATCCCGCCGCTCTCATCGAAAAACCTCTCCGCGACAATCGTCTGCTGCGTCGGCACGGTTCCGAGCACGGCCTTCCCTGTCAGGACATATTCAATCGCCTGCTGCGCGCCGCGCGGATCCAATCCACATTCAGCCTTGAGCCAGCTGATGGCTGATGACTGATGGCTCATCGCCGGATCGGAAGAGGATAGCCGATCGGCAATCACTTGCCGCAATGTCGCCACCTCCAGAGAGAATTCCGCCGTCCTCGACGGAGCCTCGCCTCGCCAGAATGGAATGTTGGGCGGTGCTCCGTGGGCATTTTCCACTCGGACCTTGCCCATCTCCACCCCCTTGATGCGCCAGGAGGTATTGCCCAGCAACATGATGTCCCCGGCTAGACTTTCCACGGCGAAGTCTTCGTCGACCGACCCCACGACTGTCCCCTCAGGCTCCGAAACCACGGCATAATTCGCTGTGTCCGGGATTGCTCCGCCTGACGTGATCGCCGCGAGTCGGGCACCTCGTCGGCCTTTGATACGATGATTGATCCGATCGTGGAACAGATAGGCCAGACCTCGTCCGCGATTGGTCGCAATCCCATCCGCCAACATCCTGAGCACCTGATCGAACTCCGAACGCGCCAACGTCCGATAGGGATCGGCGCGTCGGCAGAGATCGAACAACTCGTCTTCCTGCCAAGTCTGTGTCGCCGCGGCCGCCACGATCTGCTGCGCCAGAATATCGAGCGGAGCCCGTGGGACAGCAATGCGATCCAGGACGCCTGTTCGAATGGCTCGCATCAATGCCGCACATTCGAGCAAGTCATCCCTCGTCATCGCAAAGAGACGGCCCTTGGGAATGGCTTTGATCCAGTGACCGGCCCGACCCACCCGCTGCAGACAGGTGGCAATCGCGCGGGGCGAACCGACCTGACAGACAAGATCCACGGTGCCGATATCGATGCCAAGTTCCAACGAGGCCGTGGCAACGACAACGCGTGTCTTGCCGCTCTTCAGCCGTTCTTCGGCCGACAGGCGAATCTGCCGCGAGAGGCTGCCATGATGAGCCGCGACGACGTCGGCGCCTAATTCCTTCAAGCGTTCTTCCAGGTGGTGCGACACTCGTTCGGCGAGCCGTCTGGTATTGACGAAAACCAAGGTCGAGCGATGTTGCCGGACCAATTCGGCGATGCGATCATAGACGTCGGCCCAAATCGCGTTCGTGGCCACGGCGCTCAGTTCGTCTTTCGGTACCTCCACCGCAAGATCCATTTCACGCTTGTGCCCCACGTCGATGATTGACGGCATCGGACGAGCCCCCACCAGAAACTGCGCGACAACTTCGATCGGCCGTTGGGTCGCGGAGAGCCCGATCCGTTGAGGTTTCGTGAACGTGAGTGCTTCCAGTCGCTCCAGCGAGAGAGCCAGATGGGCGCCACGCTTGTTTGGTGTTACTGCATGGATTTCATCGACGATGACGGTCTTGACCGTCTGCAGTATTCTTCGGCTCTTCTCCGCTGTTAACAAAATAAACAGCGACTCCGGCGTCGTGACCAGAATATGGGGCGGCCGCTTGAGCATCTGTTGGCGCTCTGGCATGGGGGTGTCGCCGGTGCGGACCAGCACGCGGAACTCCGGCATTAAGAGTCCGGCGGAGAGGGCGGCATTGCCAATCTCAGCAAGCGGCTGTTGCAGGTTTTTTTGTATGTCGTTGCTGAGTGCTTTCAAGGGCGAGACATAGAGCACCTGGGTCTGGTCATCCAGTTCACGCGCCAGGGCTTGTTTGAAGAGTTGATCGATGCAGGAGAGAAAGGCGGCAAACGTCTTGCCGGAACCAGTCGGGGCGGCGATCAGCACATTAGTCCCCGATTGAATGGCGGGCCAAGCCTGGACCTGGACATCGGTGGGTTGACCAACCTGAGTGTGAAACCATTCGCCGATGAGAGGATGAAAATGAGTGAGAGGCATGGCACGTGATCGTACCACGCCGATGGATGAAGCTCTACCGGCTAGGGTATGGCTCGGACATAGATGTCCGACGGGGCGACGCCGCCCGCGAAAAGATTGCTCGACTGCGAGGCGAAGGCCACGAACCCGCCATTGCCGCTGATGGAGGGCGTATCGCTCGCGGCATTGCCGGGCACAGGAACGACGCTGTTATCTTTCGAGACATGGCTCGTTGTCGGTCCATTACGGTCATGCAGATAAATCTGTTGCCCGCTCACACCCGTCTCCAGGTTGGTCGCAAGCGAGGTAAAGGCCACGAAACGCCCATCGCCGCTGATGGACGGTGAACTGCTGTTTTGGTTGCCGGCGTTGGGCGCTCCGCTATTATCCTGCGAAATGAGACTATTGGTGCCGTTCGCGCCCGTGTTCCGGTCGTGGACATACACTTGCTGCCCGCTGAATCCAGCCACGATATTGGTGGCTGCCGATACAAAGGCCACGAAACGCCCATCGCCACTCAGCCTTGGCGCACTGCTGGTACCATTCCCGGCTGCCGTCGTCACCGTGTCCTTGGAAATAAGACTCGTCACCCCATTAACACTGGCAAGTCGGTCGTGGATATAGATCTGCTGATTCGCTCCCACACCGGCCACGAGATTGGTCGATAGCGAGGCAAAGGCAACGAAGCGGCCGTCAGAACTGATTGTGGGCGCTGCGCTGACGCCATTCCCCGGCACCGGCGTCGCACTATTATCTTGAGAAATGAGCGTCGTCAGCCCTGTCTGACGATCCTGAAGATAGATCTGAGTGCCGCTGCTGCCAGCTACCAGGTTCGTCGAAGCAGAGACGAAGGCAACGTATCGCCCATCGGCACTCAGGGCCGGGGCGCTGCTCACCCCGTCTGCGATTACTCCTGTGCTGCTCTTAGATGCGAGAATCGTTTGACCGGTCAGACGATCGCGCACATAGATCTGTTGGCCGCTGACACCGGCAACCAGATTCGTCGCCAAGGACACAAAGGCGACGAGCTGTCCGTCACTGCTGATCGAGGGCGCACTACTGGTACCATTCCCCGCGTTGGTCAGGGTCGGGTTACTGTCACGGGAAATGAGGCTGGTTTCATTGGTCTGCCAATCGTGGACATGCACTTGCTGGCCGCTGACGCCGGTCACCAAATTTGTCGCGGTCGACACGAAGGCAACGAGGCTCCCCGCATTGTTGGTCGATGGCGACGTGCTCGTACCGTTGCCGGCGGCCCCGGAGCTATCGACCGATACTCGATCTGTTCTGGTATGCACGGCGAACAACACTGAACCAAGCGCGCTAGTGCCGGCATTGTCGACAACGCGAACCGTCACCGTCGTGTTGCCCGCGGTCGTCGGTGTACCGGTGATCGCTCCTGTCGAACTATTGAGGGATAAGCCGACCGGCAGTACGCCACCAAAGACGGACCATGTGAAGGGGGCCGTTCCTCCTGTCGTAGCGAGAGTCGACGAATAGGCATTTCCCACCACTCCGAAGTTTGCGGCGGTGGTCGACAGGGCAAACGGCGCGGCTCCCCCGCCAGACGCCCCGTTGCCATGATCGGTACAACCGGCTAGCAGGATTGCTCCTATGAGGAGCAGCCAGAGACGAGTCGATGCCATAGTGGATTCCCCGATAAGGATGACTCAGACATGACTTGTGACATTCTACCCAGTGTGAAAAGATTGCACCACAAATAAGGGAAAGATCACTGCAAGATTCGGGACCCTGATCAATGGAGCAACAACAGAACCCTCTCATCATTCTTGGTTGTGGGTATACGGGTCGATTTCTCTATAGACTCGCCATGAACCGGCGCCAATTTGTGCGAGCCACGAGTCGTCGTCCCGAACAACAGCTGACGACCCTTCCCTCGATCCATCGCCTGGCGTTCGACCTCGAACAACCGGATACCTGGGCGAACATTCCTGCGCAGGCCGACCTCATCTGGTGCTTTCCGGCCATGCCCCTGGATCGCGTCCATCTCTTTGCCAAATCCCTCGCGCCGCCGGGCCGTCTCGTCGTCCTTGGCAGTACCTCCGCGTATGATGTCGCGCGCGGCTCCCAGGACTATCCTCCGCCCTGGATCGACGAATCCGCCTCCATCGACGTGGCGCAACCACGCGTGCAGGGGGAAGAGTTTTTACGAAACGAACTCGGCGCCGTCCTGTTGCGCGTGACAGGAATCTACGGACCAGCGCGGAACCCGCTGGATTGGATCAGGCAAGGCCGCGTCGGACCGTCACCTAAGTATGTGAACCTCGTTCACGCGGAGGATTTAGCCGCCATATGCCTGCTTACCTTGCAAAAAGGAAAGCCTGGCGAAGTCTATAACGTCAGCGATGGCCACCCGCACACCTGGGACGAGATATGCATCACCGCGAAGAAGCGCTGGGACATCACCGCTTCGAGAGCAAAACAAAACCTCTCACCAGGAAAGCGAATCAACAACGCCAAGCTTCGAACGGAATTCGACTATGCTTTCAGGTACCCCGACTTATACGAGGCTTTAGCGTTGATCGAGTCAGCTGACGGAGTGGAGGCGCAGGATGGTCAAAATGGCTTCCAGCAAGGCCCGAAGCGAGAAGGAACCGGAGGCGTACCCTCTTCGGGTACGTTGAGGATTCCGTCGAGCTGAGAACGAGCTGGAAGGCATTTTCACCATCCTGTTAACGGAGAAGGGCCATCACGCTCAGGCACACCAGCAAATTGTTAATAGCATGGGCCAGGATTCCCGGCAACAGACTACCCGTCTTTTCATACATCCAAGCCCAGAGGACACCACTCCAGAGGACACTGATGAAACCGACCAATCCATACCCATGAGCGATGGCGAAGATGCTCGCGCTGATCAGCGCGGCCGGCAGGAAGCGAAACTTACGGCGCAGGATGGCGAACAGAAGCCCGCGAAACGCGAGTTCTTCAAACACCGGTGCAAAGATCACATATTCGACTAAG
>JBBRRM010000173.1:0-6853 GCA_038275915.1 Nitrospirales bacterium | reverse complement strand
CCCACAACCTGTAGGGGCTTCTATAAGGAGGGAGTGAGGGGATGGCACTTGATCGATTGGATGCACTCGAAGATCGTATTAGAGACCTGGTGAAGCTCGTTCAAGAGCTGAAGAAAAAGAATGCAGCGGCTGAAGAAGAATTAAAGGTTGTGCGACAACGACTTGCGGAGAAGGATGATTCTAACCGACGGTGGGAGCAGGAGCGGATCGATATCAAGTCTCGTATCGAAAAAGTCCTCGGCGACGTGGAGTTGTTGGAGTGCTTTGAAGAACGCAAGGAGGTGGCCCTTGACTAAGACCATTGATGTGGAAATCTATGGCCAGCGATACGCGATTCGAGGCGAGGCGGACGAGGCCGACGTCCGGCGGCTCGCGAGTTTTGTGGATAGCCAGATGCGCCATCTCGCGGAAGGGATGAATACGACGACTCCCTCCAAACTCGCCGTGCTGACGGCCCTCAATTTGGCGCACCAGTTGTTCGAAGTCGAACGAAAGCGCGTGCAAGGTGAGGCGGACGTCGAGCGGCGGATGACGTCACTGATGGAATCGATCGAAGAGCAGGTTCCAACCTCGCTCTTTCGCTAGATTCAACTTGCAAAGGGCGACCCCCTTTGTTATCGTGACTTGTGCGTTGGGATGTAGTGGATTTTACGATAGAGATACGATCAGGTCATGCCCAAACCGGTACAGTGATCCGGGGACACAACCAGGTTCCCGCGGAATGGATGTAGGTTCTAGGTGCTGGCGAAATTGAGGCAGTTAGAATGTGTACTAGGGTTCGTCCTCCTCATGTATAACCTCTTGGAGATGTTGGGCAAAGTCGTGGAGTTCATGCTGCTGTCGGGCAGTGCGGTTCGCGGAAATAGTCTTCGACTGCTTCCGGTTCCCGCGCTGAATCCTCTCATGCGGGTGAGAGGGCATCGACGGAGAGGGACCTCGTGGGCTTTGTCGCGCACAGGACGTACTCATCAGCTCAATCCAGCAAGGTATCCATCCCCGTGGAGTCCGTTCCCGGAGTGACTCTGTAGAACGCGTTTGGGGCCGCCTCTCCTATTCTCTCTCTTCCCACTGCATACCCTTCTCATTCATGACCGTTGACTAACCTTGTATCAAGACGAGGCGGAAGAAGGGTTCTTCGCGTCTCGCGACTGTAAGGGGGTGAGTCCAATTTCGACTTCAATTATTGCCTATCTGTTGACAGGACTCGTCGGAGGCTTGTTCGGAATCGGGCTCTTTGAGCTAATCCGTCGCTCAACGAGCGTCAGAAAGAGGGCTCAGGAAGAGGAGCAGGCACGCCAGGTCGTGCAGAACGCACAGCGCGAGGCTGACAATATTGTCAAAGAAGCCAAGCTGGAAGCGAAAGACTTTGTGCTCCAGTCAAAAGCCGAGCTTGAGAAGGAACAGAAGGCCAAAATGGCCGAGCTCGCTGTTGCAGAAAAACGTGTGATCCAACGAGATGAGGCTCTGGAGAAACGGATCAGTGCGGTAGACAAGCGGGATAGTGAAGTTCAGAAGCGAGACCTGGACATGGTGAAGCGTGAAGAGAAGCTGCTGGCCAAGGAATCGGCCTGTACTCGAGTAGAGAAGGAGCACCGTGAGGCGTTGGAACGCGTCGCCGGGATGACGGGCGACGAGGCAAAGAAGCAGCTCATTCAGGAAATGGAAAGCCAGGCGCGGCTCGAGGCCGTTGGGCATGCCAAGAGGACGCTGGAAGAGGCACGGGAGAATGCGGAACGGGAAGCGCGCGAGATTATTACCTGTTCGATTCAACGCGTGGTGCGTGACTATGTCTCAGAATCTACAATTTCTGTTGTGCCAATTCCGAATGATGCCATGAAGGGGCGGATCATCGGGCGGGAAGGCCGCAACATCCGTGCGATCGAAGCCGCGACCGGAATCGATTTAATCATCGATGAGACGCCTGAAGCCGTCATTGTGTCGGGCTTTGATCCGTTGCGGCGCGAGATCGCAAAGGTTTCGCTCGAACGGCTAATGCATGACGGGCGCATCCATCCAACACGGATCGAAGAAATCGTCGAGAAAGTCAAAGTCGATATCGATAAGCTTATGTATGAAGAGGCCGAGAAAATTATCTTTGAACTGGGACTCTCGGATTTTCACCCGGAGTTGATCAAAGTGCTCGGTCGGCTCAAGTACCGGACCAGCTATGGGCAAAACAATCTCTATCATTCGCGTGAAGCCGCGTACATTTGCGGCATCATGGCTTCAGAGCTTGGTCTCGACGTGAAGTTGGCGCGGCGGGGTGCACTTCTGCACGACATCGGGAAGGCCGTCAGTCATGAAGAAGAGGGCCCGCACGCGATGCTAGGGGCCGAGATTGCCAAAAAGTACGGCGAGAGCGAGAAAATTGTGAATGCCATTGCGGGGCATCACGAGCAAGTAGAGCCAATCTGTCCTGAATCCGTCTTGGTTGCTGCGGCCGAAGCATTGTCCGCGGCTAGGCCAGGGGCGAGGCGGGAAGCCTTGGAGACCTATGTAAAGCGGCTGGAGAAGCTCGAGTCGCTTGCCATGGCGATCAAAGGCGTACAGAAGGCCTATGCCATTCAAGCGGGGCGAGAAATTCGCGTCATTGTCCGACAGGAGGACATCACGGATGCCGAGTCGTTCCAACTGTCTCGGGACCTGGCGAAGAAGATCGAGCAGGAACTGACGTATCCCGGCACGATCAGGGTCACTGTTATTCGAGAGAGTCGGTATGTGGAGTATGCCAAGTGAAGGTCCTCTTCATTGGTGACATCTTTGGAGAGCCCGGGCGCCGCGCGGTGGCCCGGGCTGTTCCCAAGCTGGTGGCTCAGCATCAGATCGACATTGTTATCGGGAATGGGGAGAACGCCGCCGCCGGCTTTGGCATTACGCCTGAGTTGGCGGAAGAGTTATTCGACCTCGGCCTTGCGGTCATTACGACCGGGAATCATGCCTGGGACAAGAAGGAAATTCTCGACTATTTTCCCCGGGAGCCACGCTTACTTCGGCCGGCTAATTATCCCAGTGGTGCGCCGGGTTATGGAAGTGTGGTGGTCGAGTCGGCCGGCGGGGAGCAGCTGGGTGTTCTCCAATTGATGGGGCGTGCCTACATGCCGACGTTGGACTGTCCGTTTCAGGTGGCCAAAAAAGAATTGGCCGCGTTGAAGAAGCGCACGGCTGCAGTGATTGTCGATATGCATGCAGAAGCGACGTCGGAAAAAATGGCGATGGGGCACTATCTGGACGGAGAGGTCGTGGCCGTGGTCGGGACCCATACGCATGTGCAAACGGCCGATGACCAGATTTTTCCGAAAGGGACCGCGTACATGACGGATATCGGGATGACCGGTCCGCTTCATTCCGTGATAGGGGTGAAGAAAGAGTTGGCCATCGAAAAGTTTCTGACCGGGATGCCACGGCGCTTTGAAGTGGCCTCGGGGCCCGCCGTCTTCTGTGCAGCCCTGATCGAACTTGATGCGCGTCTTGGGAAGGCCCTATCGATCGAACGAATTCGCATCATCGATTAAAGGAGCCTCATCACGAGCCCTTCCGGTTTTCCTGATCTCTTCTCTCAGGCTCCTCCTCCGAAACAGATCTTAACGGTTTCGGAGTTGACGGGACTGCTCCGCACTTCAATCGAAGGACAATTCTCCGACATCTGGCTGGAAGGCGAGCTCTCCAATCTCCGTGCTCCCGGATCGGGACACGTCTACTGCACACTCAAGGATACGACAAGCCAAATCCGTGCGGTACTGTTTCGGTCCAGCGCCGCGCGGCTGCGCTTTGCCTTGCGAGAAGGGATGCACGTGATCGTTCGGGGGCGACTCACGGTTTACGAACTGCGCGGAGAATATCAGATTGTGGTCGACACGGTGGAGCCGAAGGGTATCGGCGCGCTCCAGCTGGCATTCGAACAGTTGAAAGAACGATTGGCAGCAGAGGGGTTGTTCGGTCAAAGCAGAAAGAGACCGATCCCGGCATTTCCCCGGACTGTGGGCGTCGTGACATCACTGACCGGCGCGACCATCCGGGATATCCTGGCTGTTCTTCGGCGCCGCTGGGCGACGCTTCATATTGTTATTGCCCCCGTGCAAGTCCAGGGGGAAGGTGCCGGACGTCAAATTGCTGAGGCGCTGGCTGGCTTGAACGAGCTGGGTTCTGTAGATGTCATTATCGTCGGGCGCGGCGGAGGATCGTTGGAAGACCTCTGGAGTTTCAATGAGGAGATCGTAGTGCGTGCCATTGCAAACTCCCATGTCCCGGTAATCTCGGCTGTCGGACATGAAATTGATGTGACGCTGGCCGATTTCGTCGCCGATCTCAGAGCGCCGACGCCATCGGCAGCAGCGGAAGCCGTGGTCTCGGTGCTGGCTGAGATTGTTCAACGATTGGGTGAGCTGACCGTTCGTATGGGACAGGTGATGCTACGGCATTGTGCGTTCGAGCGACAGCGGCTCGATGCCGGCATTCGAGGGGTGACGGATGTCCGCTTCCGACTTCAGGAAGCGGCGCAACGGACAGATGATATGGTGGATCGATTGCGCGAGGTGCTCCAGCGTCTGCTCACATCCGGGCATGAACGCATTCGCAAGGCACAGCGCGATCTATCCGATCACAATCCTATTATTGTGATCAAGCAAGGTTTGGCGACGGTCCCGCAACTTTCAAAGCGCCTCGAAGGCCAGATGATGGCTATCTTGGCCCAGCATCGTCACAAGGCTCACGCGATGCTGGCGCAGCTCAATACTCTGAGTCCATTATCGATTCTTGGACGTGGTTACAGCATCCTCCAAACGGTGCCGGCTGGTCAGATTCTTCATCAAGCGACCGATGTAGCGGTTGGACAAGAGTTGGAGGCTCAATTGGCCAGGGGGCGACTGAATTGTATTGTCACGCGTGTATGTGACGATTCGTCAGTTTGAAATCGCGGTGGGGTCGAGTATAATGGCCTCTACACATACAACAACGAGGGATGCTGTGGCAGCAGTGAAATTTGAACAGGCAATGGCGCGATTGGAAGCCATTGTTGGTGAGCTGGAAAAAAGCGACCTTCCTCTGGACGAATCGCTCAAGATCTTCGAGGAAGGTATTCGTCTCTCGAAGAATTGTCTCAAGATTCTTGAGGAAGCCGAGCACAAGGTAGAAGTACTCGTGCAAGATAAGAATGGCAAGAAACGAATCCACGCGTACTCGTCAGACGAAGCGGATGAACCTTCCTCCCAGCTTTCCTAGCGCTGGCTTTTATCTCTGCCCATTCCGGGATGAGTGGTTTTCCTAGTCTATATGGCCTCCCCCCCTCGTGTTCACAAAGAACGGTTGGATCGTGTGCTTGTGGCTCAGGGCTTAGTGCCCAGTCGGGAAGCCGCGGCCAGAACCGTCTTGGCGGGCGGAGTGTCGGTTAACGGGATTATGATCGATAAACCCGCGAAGCTGGTTCCGCCCGATGCGCGGCTCGAGATCGTGCGACCTGCGGCTTTTGTCAGTCGATCAGGTGATAAATTGGCTGCAGCCCTTGATGCCTTTCATATAGACCCGATGGGGGCCATCGGTTTGGACGTCGGATGTTCGACCGGCGGGTTCACTGACTGTTTGTTGCAGCGAGGAGCCACCCGCGTCTATGCCATTGACGTGGGCTATGGGCAGTTCGAATGGAGGCTTAGGCAAGATTCGCGCGTTGTCTTGCTCGAACGGACTAACATTAGGTATGTTGACCGTGCAGTAGTTCCTGAGCCGATTGATCTCGCGGTGATCGACGTTTCTTTTATTTCTTTAACATTGGTATTGCCCGCGGTCGTCCCCCTACTTCATAGATCCGCAAGGATCGTGGCGTTAGTGAAGCCACAGTTTGAAGTTGGCAAGGGGCAGGTGGGAAAAGGTGGAATCGTGCGGGATGATGCGCAGCGCGAGGCGGTGACCGAAAAAGTCATTGCCTGTGCCGCTCATTTGGGCCTACACCTGAAAGGTGTGCTCGATTCTCCCGTGATAGGGCGAAAAGGCAATCGTGAGATTCTTGTTGGGTTTGCGCGCGAACTCACAACCTGATCGGGTAGGGGCTGGACGGATGATGGTACGGATTCATAGGCCATGGGGGCATGCATGAAGGTGCTCGTGACTGGAGGCGCCGGTTTTATCGGATCGCACGTGGTCGATCGTCTTGTCCTGGAAGGGCATGAGGTTGTCGTTGTGGACAATCTGTCCACGGGGAGCAGGAAAAATCTCAATCGCGCGGCTCGTTTCTGCAAGCTGGATATTCAAAGTTGGCGGCTTGAGCGGGTGTTTCGGAATGAGCGACCCAATATTGTCATGCATCTTGCTGCACAAATGGACGTCCGTAAGTCTGTGGAAGATCCTGTTTTCGATGCTCAGGTGAATGTCCTCGGGATGCTGAACGTGCTGCAGCAAGCGGTCAGGCATGGTGTGCGGAAAGTGGTGTTCTCTTCGTCTGGTGGGGCGATTTACGGCGAGCAGGAGATTTTTCCTGCCCCCGAGTCCCATGTGACACAGCCTCTGTCGCCTTATGGCATCAGCAAGCTGTGTGGTGAGCAGTACCTGTCTTACTATCAACGAGTGAGCGGGCTTCAAATGGTGAATCTGCGTTATGCCAATGTCTATGGTCCGCGTCAGGACCCGGATGGAGAAGCGGGTGTCGTCGCGATCTTCATTCAGAAGTTGCTCAATAACGAGCAGGCGATTATTAATGGAAATGGGCGGCAAACGAGAGATTTTGTCTATGTCGAAGATGTCGTTGAGGCTAATCTTGCCGTGATGGGTCAGGAGACGCAAGGTACATACAATGTTGGATCGGGGAAAGAAACTTCAATCAACGATTTGCTCAGGATTTTAATTTCTCACACGAATTCGACCTGCA
>JBBRRM010000172.1:0-6864 GCA_038275915.1 Nitrospirales bacterium | reverse complement strand
GCACCAATCCTTCTGCTGAGGGGACGCCCCGCGCAGAAGGATTGGTGCTGGCTCGCTGCAGCGTCTGTCACAGCGTGGATCTGATCATCGAGCAGCGATTGGATCGATCTCACTGGGAGGCCACCGCCAACAAAATGGTTCAATGGGGAGCCGATCTGTCAGAAGACGAAGTCGATCTACTTGTGGAGTTTCTCGCTGCGCGGTTTCATCCGGACGCACCGGCGGGGGTGCCTCTCAGTGATATGGACGCGGCAGAGCCATTTCAGCTCGATGTCCTGCAGACACAGGGCATGCCCAGTGGTGTGCCGCAGGATGGCGCCACTGTGTTCGCGAACAATTGCCAAGGGTGCCACGGGGCCGGTGCGAGCGGCGGTTTCGGACCGAAGTTGGCAGGCAATGCCATTCTGAATGCGGACGAGGTGTTTTGGGAGACGGTCCTGCACGGACGTGGTTCGATGCCTGCCTGGGAGCATGCGTTGAACCGGCAGGAAATTGCCGACATACATGCATGGTTGAAAACATTGTGACCGGACAGGAATCAGGGAGTTCTCTTAATTCAGGAGGAGCATCATGCAGACGAGACGGGTCGTGGTCGTCGGTGCCACGCTGTTGTTGGCCGTGGCAATGGGGATGTCCCCGCGGCTGTTGTTCGGGAGCGACCAACAGCGGGCGAAGGAACTGATTCAGAACACCTGTACCGGCTGTCACAAGTTCGAAGGGAATCCGGACTCCCGATTCAACCTGAAAGCGCCGGACTTGATGTGGGGCGGCAGCAAGTATCAACGGTCATGGCTCATTGGCTACCTCACCGGCAAGGAAGAGCCCCTCTACGCGAAGGGCTATCGGTGGGACCTGTCCGAGACCCCGGTGAAGCACATGACGGTCTCTGCGGCGGACGCTGATGCGATCGTTGGGTACTTTGAGAAAAATCTCATCGATCCGCGTGTCAAGGTTGGCGCGATGGACCTGTCAACGTTCACGGCCATGGAGGCCGAGTTCGGCCGACAGATCTATAAAGGCCATGCCTGTCTCGGGTGCCATCTGATCGAAGAGAACGGGAAGATCATCGGGGGGCCGCAGAGCGCGTCGCTAGTGACGGCGGGTCGACGTTACAATCCCGACTGGCTCTATCGATTCGGGATGAATCCGCAAGATTTCACGCCGCATAGCGGAGAGTTCCTGGCCGATGCCACACTGCCCCAGTTGCGGTATATCATCGGCTTTGTCGCCATCCAGGGCCGCAAGGGCTTTCAGTTCTACGAACCTTGGACCAGCAAAGAGTTCGGCGAGGCGAGTGTGGATCGTGGAAAGGTGATCTATCAGCAATATTGTTCACAATGCCACGGCGCGAGCGGGAAAGGAGACGGCCCCGCTTCGTCAGGATTGGAGCCGAAGCCGGCGATCCATGCCAACGTTGCATTTGAAAAAGTGCCGATCGACTATCTCTATAATGTGATCAATCACGGCGGTCGCGCAGTGGGCAAATCGCCAAACATGCCTTATTGGGAATTCACGATTGGTCAGCAGGGCGTAGCCGACGTCATGGCCTATTTGAAAGTGACGTTTAAAGGGGTACCGGATATGGCGGCCGTTCCGGGCGGGAGCCAAGGGGGAACCTGTGTGCAACCGCGCAAGACGGCAAAGGCGCCAGACGAACTCTTGGCCAAGAGGAATCCGATTCCTGCATCTGCCGGAACGATCCAGGCTGGGAGAACACTCTTCCTCAAGACGGCACAGCCCGTTGCTTGTGCGATGTGCCATGGAGAGCAGGGTGACGGGAAGGGATTCATGGGGGCAGCTCTGGTCCCGCCACCGAGAAACTTTACCTGTGGCGCAATGATGAAAGACATCTCTGACGGGCAGCTGTTCTGGATCATCAAAAACGGCTCGCCAGGAACGGGCATGATGTCCTTTGCCGGTTTGCCGGATGAGCAGGCGTGGCAGTTGATCCACTATATTCGATCGCTGGCGAACTAGCACGATGGCCAAGCGCATCTCGTGAAGGGCGAAGACTGTTCGCGATATACGTTTCACGAACGGCGAGCGAGGCATCGAAGGAGGTAGAGAGTGGCGACGTTTATTATTTCAGGCAGTCGAGGCACCGACGATCCGACGACGGCGACGCTGCCGTTCATGGCAGCCAAGAGCGCGAAGGAACAGGGACATGATGTCGTGCTCTGGCTCTGGAATGAGGCGGTGACCTTGGGGAGAAAAGGCACGGCAGACCATGTCGTCGGCGTGAATCTGTCGCCGCTGAAAGATCTCCTTGCGGCCTTGCAAGCCGCCAACATTCCTATTTGGGTCTGCGGCGCCTGCGCCGTCGCGCGGCAGATCAGCGCCGGGGATCTCGTCGCGGGCGCGACGATTAAGGGGATGCCGGACTACATCAGAGCGGTGGCGGAGCGCGACCGCAACGTCATGTTCTAGCGGCACTCTTCTGGTATCCATATCATATGAGTGAGTTGTCCTGATCGCATCAGACCGGAGCGGCCGTGACCAGTTCCATTGCCTTCACCGTGTACCCGGTCGGCGGTATGGAACGAGCCAGGTGCTCTTACGAACAGGTAGCTTGGCCTCCGTAGCACGTATAACTTCAGGATCAAAGGATCGAATATGAGAGCGGTAACGTCGCGGACCGAGAGGTGGGATGGGTGGTTGCGAAGGCGAAGCCTGTGGCCGCTAATCACGAGGTACACATTGCGTTTTTCAAGAGGAGTTGCAGTAGCCTTTCATTAAGAACACAACCGGCAGGTTTCCTCAGCAGGACGAATCCACTATCGGCGAATTGGAGTCGCGCTGATCCCGCCGCGATTAACACAGAGCAGGAAAAATGTGCAGTTTTGACCTTTGGAAAAGATTCGAATCCTTTAGACTCACCCGGGCTCTTATTTGAATAGTAAGACTTAGTCCGATTTTCGGACTGATTGACCCCAACCCAAGGAGGCCCTCATGATCCGAGCGCTGAGTATCGCAACAGTGTTGAGTGTCGCAGTGCTATCGACGGGTGCTGCGTTTGCCCAGGATGGTGCCGCTGCCCCGGCTGCTCCGGCAGCGGAGAAGAAGCCCGGTCCAGCCGATGGCTTTAACATTCATGTGATGGCCCCGCACAAATTTGAAGACGGCACCGTGCATGGTCCCTATCACCATTACTGCAAGGGAATCTCTCCGGAAATCCTGCAGTGTCTACTGTTTGAATCGACCGATCCCAACGCGCGGCTCACGGATGTCGAGTATTTCGTCTCCAAGTCAGTCTCGCGCGCGCATGTCCCATTGAAAGCCTGGAACAAGTACTATCATGATCACGAAGTCGAGATCGCCACGGGTCGCGTTCAGATTCTCGATATGCCGGATGCCCAGGCGAAGGAAGTGGCTGCGGTTGCGGCCAAGACGGACGGGATCATCTTCCACCTGTGGCCGGATGGAGCGAAGGCGCCGAACGGTGTGGTGGGTCATCCGCAATCTGTCGGACATAAGCATCGGAAGGCAGAAAAAACGGACAAGTAACGAATTGTCGGAGGGGGAAATCTTGGGCAGGGAGGCGCCTTCTGGGCGTTCTTCCTGCTCCTCCCGGAGCTCGTGTTACGGAGGTATGACACATGTCTGGTTTCTTCCGGGGTATCCTTATGACGAGTGTCCTCCTGCTCGAAGCCGTGACCTTATCGTGGGGCGCCGGTCAGGATGTTCTTCGACCGCGCGTGCCACCGGACCAGATCGAAGCGGCCCGCGCCGTGACTAATCCACTCCCTGCCAGCGAGGAGATCATTGCGAAGGGCAAAACACTGTTTGAAGGAAAAGCCTTCTGCAAGGCTTGTCATGGAGTGGATGGGAAGGGGTTAGTGGGCGCGGGAATTGAGCCTGGCTCCTTAAAAGGGCCTCTACCGAGAAACTTCACGGACAAGCGTTGGCAAGCCGCTCGAACCGACGGGGAACTGTTCTGGATTTTGAAACATGGCAGCAAGGGCACAGCCATGGCTCCCTTTATTCCGCTCGTGCTGACGGAAGAAGAAGCCTGGCAGGTCTTGCGCTATGTGCGGTCCTTCGGTCAACCATAAGGGACCGTCATGGCCCGATGTGCCTTCTCCACCAGGCTCTCGTGCTTCCTCGGTTTCTTGATCCTGTTTGGCGTCACACACAGCACCAGGGCGGAATGGTCAGCCGTGGCCGAGAGCAAGGTCTCGTACACCGACAACGTCACCAATTTTTCCGCATCCCGCCGCCTGAAATTCAGCGAAGACCCAAGTCAACCGACCGGTATCCCGGCACAGCTGTCCGATGTCATCTGGGACCCCTCACTCGAAGTGATCCGCTCCTCTTCTTCGACGTTCGGGCCCAATGAGCTCTCCGTCAAAGCTCAGGGGGTCATCTTTACCAATAATCCGATCTTCAACTATGGCGATTACCGTCTGCAATTCAAGCAGGAGTTCTCTCCTGACACGTCGCTTCTGCTCCGGTACCGGAATGTGCCGAACCAGTTCCTAGGGCCCAATATCGAGCGACGCACTGGGAACGGCCTGATCCAGGAGGAGCGCGTCTCCTCACATACATGGCGCACGGAACTCGAACATCGGGTGAGCGAGTCCTGGACGCTGACGTTCATCGGGCGCTACGGCCTCCGCTTTTACAATGATGCATTCGCCGAGCGTGATACGAAGCTCTGGACTGTCGGGCCGCAAGTACGGTACGTCGTGAATCCCCGCATGGCGATATCGCTCGGCTACATCTATGAACGAGGCTTGGCGGACGGCCGCGGCAACGCCCAATTCAACGACGATGTTTCGTACCGCTTGCATGCAATCTCGGTCGGAACGGACCTCGCCCTGATCGAGTCTCTCTCCCTGCGCCTGGCGTATATCTACCGGCGCAAGGACTTCACCAGTGAGCTACTCGGGGATACGCATTTCAAGCGACATGATGATAACCATCAGGGTACAGCCGAGTTTCGCTATCGCCTCAGCTCTGCGACGAGCCTCTCGGCGTCGGTCCAACGGACTCAGCGAACCTCGACGGTTGTGACGAGAGATTTCAACGACACGATCTACTCACTCGGGGGAAGCTATCGTTTTTGAAGACATCCCCCGAGCCTTGGGCAATAGAAGAGGAAGACACATATAAACAGAAGCTCAGTGAAGAAACCGCAAAGCAGAAGAGATCGTTCATGGAAACGACCGTCGGATAGGCGGCAGCTCGGGTGGGGCAGCTTGCGCCAATTGTTTCTCGTTTGTGGGGTTATTCTCTCCATTTCATCCTACGCCCTGTCTTCAGCTTTTCCTGAAATGCCATTGAAGAGCGGGAAAATTGTGTTCGGCGCATCTCATCATCGACAGGGCACAGTGATCGCATATGTCAAAACTAGAGACGTGTTGTCGGCGATAAAGTTAAGAGTGCCGGAGTCCACCGATCAGTGACCGATACACGATAGTCAGAGGCTCGGACTACCGCAAATCAGGAGGAGAAATCATGCAGGGACTTTGGGGAGGAGTGATTCGGTTTGCATCTGTTATCCAGCCGGTGCGGTGTTACCCGCGCCCAAGGTTAGTTCATTCGACTTCTGACGTTGGTCACGTGGAGTCTCTCCTGCGAAGCGGGGTCGTGATCGGCATACTGTTCGCCGTCCTCTGTCATGATGCTTCACTTCCGGCCTCGGCCGAGCAGCACATGATGCAGCCCCGCGTGCCGGCCGAGAAGCTGGCTGAAGCGCGAGCCCTCACGAGCCCGTTGTCGGATTCCTTGGAGATGGTTGAGAGAGGCAGGGGGCTCTACAACGGCAAGGGCACTTGCTTCAACTGTCATGGGAAAGACGGGGACGGTAACGGGCCGGTCGCCGCTCAGTTGGATCCGTCGCCTCGCAATTTTCAACACCATGGATTCTGGCGTCATCGGACTGAGGGGGAAATCTTCTGGGTGATCAAGAATGGATCGGTGGGAACCAGCATGGTGGGATTTGGCGATCAGCTGACGGACGAAGAAATCTGGAGCATCATCCAGTATGAGCGCAGCTTCGCCGGTGAGCATGGGCCTGGCATGATGGGCCATGGATCTGGCATGACAGGACGAGGTGGCCGCATGGGCGGCATGGAAGATCGTGGGCCCAAAGGCGGCATGGACGGGTGTGAAGGTGAACATTGCGGCCGCAGATGAGGGAATCGAGAGGGAGCGAAGTGGTCTAATATGACTTAAACGGTCCAGGTATTCCACGAGTATGCGGACCGCTCTTTCCGACTCCACACCCGTGTCACGACGCGTGCGACCTCTTGAGTGATTCCGCGTCGCATCGACGGCGTGCTCGGACTCTTCTTATATCTCCTCGCGAGTTTATGCGGCCGGCGTCGTGCTTCCATTCTGCGTCACGTGAAAACCCAGCCGCAAGTGATCGCGGTAGCGTCTGTGCCTGTGTCGCCCACCGGCATCGGCATCGCATTGAGAATCGGTGGGCCGGTCGTGGTTGAAACATTCACGGACTTACTCACCTCTGTTGCCTTTTGCGACAGCGGCTCTTCCTGTCAGACCTGGAATGCCCCAAGGAATGTTCCTTTTCTTGCACCGCTTCCCTCAACGCCTCGTCAAATCACAGTAATCAGCAATTCACTCCTTCTGTTTTTCTGGCATGGCCTTCGCTATTCAAGTAAGAGAACCCAATTTATCCAAGGAGGAATCGTTATGGACAATCAAGAAACAAGAAATTCATCACAGGCCGCGGCGTTCGCATTCATAGTGTGTGCAGTGGCCGGAGTCGTGGCTGGTCTGCTTCTCGCTCCAAAGTCTGGGGAAGAGACGCGTCGGGATTTGAAGGGCTATGCCAGGAGGGCCGAGGAGGAAGTCCTTGAAAAGGCGAAGGAGGCGCGTGCTGCTCTTGACCAGGCCATT